>DATMTG010000124.1:0-28119 GCA_035565075.1 Stenotrophobium sp. | reverse complement strand
CCATGAAGCGCGCGAAAGCCAGCTTGCTGCCTTTCACCACCTTGAAATCGGTGGCGATGGTCAGCGCCGGGTTGCGCAACTGCGCGAGCATTTCCTTGAAGGTCTGCGCCGGCACCTGCACGACGACGTCGGCGTCGGGCGCCACGCCGGCGACGACCTCCGAGACTCCGCGACGCACGATGTAGGTGTACTTCTCGCCGCTGTCGGTGAACTCGAACGCGGTTTTCACCACCTCGTCGAGACAGTCCTCGGCGTGCAGGTTGACCTCCATGCCGTCGAAGAAAAGCGACAGCGGCATCGCGCGCAGCATCGCCGGCGTCGGCAGGACCGCCCGCGACGGCAGCTTGAAATCGCCGGCGAGCACGCCGGCCGACATCAGGTAATAGGCCCGTGCCGGCGCGTTGGCCTCGGCATTGCCGAGCGTCTGCAGGGCGGCGATGCGCGCCGTGCGCGCACGGGTGTCACCCGGCGTGTTGCGCAGGGCGTAGCCGGTCAGGCGCAGCGCCCACTGCGTGTCGCCGTGCTTGAGCGCGTCGTCGATACGGTCGTCCAGCGCGGCCTGGCCGCCGGCGAGCTGGACCATGCGGTGTGCCACCTGCGCCGGCGGTAGCGGTTGCAGGTCGGCCGGATCGCCGCTGAACCAGCCGAGGTTGCCGCCGAAGATCGACTTCGCGCTCCAGCTGGCCTTGCCGTAAAACTCCTGCAGATAAGGCGAGCGCGCCAGATGCGGCGGCAGGTGGATGCGCGCGGCGACCTCATCCGGCAACAGACCCTGGTTGATCAGGCGGATGCTCTGGTCGTAGATGTAGCTGATCGCATCGCGGTAGTCGGTCAGCGTATGCGCGATCAGCGCACGGCCGAAGAGCGGGCGGGTGTGGCCGGGCACCAGGTACTCGGCGTGCAGCGCGCGCATCGCGTCGAGCGAAGCGACCCAGACTTCCGGATCGCGGTAACTGGTGCCGCGGATGGTGTAGAGATTCGGGAACGCCTTGTAGATGTCGTCGCCGCTGAGCAGCACCTTGCGCTCGGGCAGCCAGACGAACAGCGTGTCGTCGGTTTCGCCAGGCGCGTGCTGCAGGTGGAAATGGATGCCGGCAACGGTGTCGTCGAGTTGCTCGCTGAAAGTCTTGGTCGGCCGCAGCGTACCGACAGTCGAGCCCGGATGCAGGTTGAGCGCGCCGCCGACGCCGATGTTGATGCGCTGTTCCGGCGTGAGCAGGGTGCCGTACATCAGCAGCGAACGGCGCGTGATGATCGGTTGCAGTTCGGTGGCGGTCTTGTCCATGTTCGCCGTCACGCCTTCCTGTGCGTAGACCGGTACGTCCGCGCCGGCGGTGAACACCGAGGCGCCGCCGATGTGGTCGGGATGCGAATGCGTGTAGATGATCGCCTTCACCGGCTTGTCGGTGATCTTGCGGAACTGCGCCAGCACTTCCTGCGCCGCCTGCGTGGATTCCATCGTGTCGACGATGATCACGCCGTCATCACCGACCAGCATCGTCGAGTTGGCGATGCCGTAGCCGATGGCCGTGTAGACGCCGTCGGTGACCTTGACCACGCCCTGTCTGAATTCGGCACTGTGCGCGATCAGCGCCTGGGGTGTGGTCGCCGGTGGCAGTGCCGGTGCGGTGGACGATTTGCCGCAGCCGGACGCGAGCAGGGCAGCGGCGATCATCAGGCAGGGGAGCTTTGGTTTCATGACGAAGGCCTCATGACGGCGTGAAAATCAGGTGGAAGGATCGGGCCTGTGCAAGCGGGGGCGCGGCGCATGCCAGTGCGTACCGTTGATGAAACGGATCAGCCGGTCGCTCCAGCTCACGCGGCGCGGGCGGCACAGCGGCGGCGTGTCCTCGTCGTGCAGGTCCGAGGCGATGACGCCGTCGCGGAACAGCGGCTCCCAGGCGCCGGCATCTCGCAGTACGCACTCGACCGCCGCGCGCGCGTCGTCGGGCACGCACTGCCAGTGCGCCTGCAAGCGTTCGCGGCACCAGACGCGGTACTGCACCACCGGCAATTTGCGATAGGTGACGCCCTGCACGCTGAAGTCGAAAGTCTTGCGGCCTTCGCGCCAGGCGATGGCGTTGGCGTGCAGGTAAGGCAGGTAGGCTGCGCCGACATCGCGCAACAACGGCGTCCAGCCTGGCGGCAGCGTGCCGGCGGGCGCCCACTCGCCGCGTGCGCCGTGGCTGTTCCACAGGCGCGCGACCCACTCGAATACGGCGGGCGCACGCTCTTGCATGATCCGGCTCGGCGTCGGGTCCTGGCTGTAGTGCCGGAACATCGAGGCGAAGAAACCGAAATCGGCGAGGCAGGGCTTGTCGCCGAGCAGGAAGCGCTGCCGGGTGAAAATGGCCTGCAGGCGATCCAGCGTATCGAGATAGATCGATTCCACATGCGCGCGGGTCGCGGGCGTGACGCCGTCGCCGGCGGTGTAGATCAATTTCTGGCGCTGGCGGATGAAGGCCGCGCTGAGCGACCTGGGCATCGGCTGTTCGCTGAGAAAGGTCTCGGCAAAACGGTGCGACAGCGCCTTGGCGTCTTCGGCATAACTCCAGCGGTAGTGCAGCGCCGGGCGCCACAGCCATTCGTCGGCGTAGTCCTCCAGCAGCCGGCAGAAGAACGCTTGCAGCGGATCCTGCGGAATCACGCTGGCGTCCGGGTAGCGTTGCTCGAACCAGTCGATCATCGGCGTCGAGTCCGCCAGCCATTGGCCCTCGGGCGTGCGCACCACCGGCACCTTCATCAAGCCGGTGTTGGGATAGATCAGCTTGAGCAGGTCGCCGCCCCACTTGGGCTCGACCGTTTCATGCGGCACACCCTTGTAACGCAGGTAGGCCTGCATCTTGCCGCTGAAGTACGAGATGTACATGACATACAGCGTGTACGAACCAGGTGTGGACATGGCGCTCAGCCGCGCAGCGCGCGCTCCAGCAGCGAGGGCGCCCAGCGCTTGAGCGTGCGCACCATGAGCGCTTCACGGCCGATGGCGGCGATGAACTCGTTGCGGCGGATCGCCTTGAGCGTGCGCGCGGCAACGGCCTCGGGCAGCAGGGTGGTCCTGGCGAATTCGCGCTGCACCCGGGCCTGCGCGTCGGGGCTGGATAACACGCCGACCATCTTGACCTTGTCCTGGATCGGCGTCTTGACGTAACCGGGGCAGACCACGCTGACGCCGATGCGATGCCGGTGCAGTTCCATGCGCAGCGATTCGGACAGTCCCACCACCGCGAACTTGCTGGCGCTGTAGGTGCCCATGCCGCGCGTGCCGACCAAGCCCGATACCGAGGACATGTTGACGACATGACCGCCCTGGCCGCGTTCGATCATCTTCGGCACGAAAGCGCGGATGCCGTGGACCACGCCCATGACGTTGATGTCGAACAGCCGCTGCCAGTCGGCCGGCTCCACCTCCCAGGTGAATCCGCCCATCACCACGCCGGCGTTGTTGACCAGGATGTCGAGTGCCGGGTGCCGCGCATGCACCGCATCGGCCAGCGCCTGCATCTGCGCGGCATCGCTGACTTCGGCGGGATGCGACCAGGCGTTGCCGCCGGCCTGCACGCAGCGCTGGCGCACAGCCTCGAGCTTGCGGGTATCGCGCGCGGTCAGGATGACGTCGGCGCCGGCACGCGCCAGCGCCACGGCGATCTCGGCACCGATGCCGCTGCTGGCGCCGGTGACCAGCGCGATCCTGTTCTTGAAATCGCGCATCTCAATTCACCCGGAACATGCCGCGCTTGGCCGGCACCCACCACAGCAGCCCGTACAGCACGGTCAGGATCAGCAGGCGCGGCAGCGCCGGGTGTCTGTCCTTGAGCGCCCGCAAGGCCAGCGGGATTTCGGTCAGGTGCGCGATCAGCAACGCCGCGGCCACCCACACCGCCCAGTGCCCGGTCTGGCCGTGCCAGGCCAGCGTCGCCGCGTAGAGATAAAACAGGCTCAGTCCGGCCATCAACAACAGCCAGAGATTTTTCTGGTTCAGCATGGTTTGCTCCGATGGTTAAAACTAGTGCGCAGTATTGGGGGTGTACCAGATCGGCGATGCCCAGGCACGCTCGGTGACAGTGTTGAAGGCATTCTTGCCGGTGAAGCTGCCGGGCGCTCCGGTCATCGCGCAGCAGCCTTCATAGCCTGCGAAACCGCTGTCGGCGCTGAACATACCGTTGGCCGGATTGAGCTTGCTGCAATCGACGTGCGCGGCGGTGCACATGCGTGTGCTCCAGCGGCAGCTCGGGATTTCGAAGGCACGTGCGTAGTAATAGGCATTCTGCTGCGGATTGAACTGCGGATCGTGCCAGACCGCGCAAAGCATCGCCGGGTGTCCGGCGGGCTGCACGCTGCAATCGCTCTGCGAGGGCAGTGTCACCGGTGCCGAGGTGTGCGCGATGTCGTGGAACACCTGCACATGGCGCGCGCCGGAGGCGTCGCTCCAGCCCTTGACGATATCGAGTTTCTGCAGCGGCAGGCCGGGCGTCTTGCCGCCGGGATCCTGCTGTGCCCAGACCACCACGTACGGTGCCGCCTGTGTGGTGTCAGCCGGTAGTGTCCCGCCCATCACGACGCCCGCCATCTTGCCGGTGTCCACCGGGTTGTTGCCGGCGGAGAGCTGATCGCAGATATCGGCCGGTGGCGGCGTCCAGCTCGCCAGCGTGCGGATCTGGATGCGCGGACCGGAGGTGGCGAAGGTTTCGCGGCGCTGGAATGCGTTCCACAGCGACTGCCGGGTATTCTCCGGCGCCCACACCCCCGCCAGTCCGCCGGGATTGAAGCCGCGAGCGCGATCCTGGAATTTTCGATTGGTGCAGTTTGCCGGGTCGGCGGGGTCTTCGCCGCTCTTGTCGCAGGTCCAGTAGCCGAGCTGCGTGCGCGGGTCGTTGTCGAGAATGCCACCATGGCCGGGATAGTTGCTCTCGGAGACATCGCCGGGGTCGCCGTTGTGGGTGTCGGTCGAGCCGATGAAACCCATCTGCATCGGGTTGACGCCGAGCGTGCTGTCGATCGCGAGGCCATCGGCGAGGATGTTGCGCGCCATGTCCAGCGGTGCGACGCACTTGGCGGCGGGGCCGGAGGTGCCGTCGTGGCCTTCGTGCTGGCACACGCCGGTAGAAAATGTCGGCGCGGTGGTGAGTCGGCAGAAATCCGGATCGGTCTGCGGATTGCCGGTACAGACCTGCTTGCATTCCGGCGGGTCGTCCGGCTGTCCGTGACAGACGTTCTTGGCCAGTTCCATCGTGCACGCGGGATCAAAGCTCTGTTCGTAAATCCCCAGTCCGACCGCGCATTCCGAAAAGCCCTTGTGCTGTGCAATCTCGATGATGTGATCGTACTTGGCGCGCAGCCTGGCATCGGCCAGCGTCAGTGGCGCATTGTTGCGGCCGGTCGGCAGGCCGGTTGCCGGATCGATCGGCAGATACATCGCGCCGTTGCTCTGGTTGGAGTTGTGCGGGATGGTCATGGTCTCGCAGCCCTTGGACGGGTCGCAGTTCTGATTGAGGTAATCGTAGATGCGCCAGTCGTCGTTGACATTGCTCGACGTGCCTTTGCCCGTGGCCAGCGCCACCAGGTCCTCCGGCGTGGCGACATGCGCGACATCCTGCGGCAGGTTGGTGCCGGTGAAATAGACGTCGCGGTGAATCATCTGGCTGTGTTTCTGCGAAGTCCACTCGTAGCCGGGAAACGTGGAGAAGCCGCAGGGGATGTTCTCCTCGTCGGCGATCTTGAGTTCGTCCTGCCAGGGAATCGCCGTCGCCTCCGGCAGAGGTCCAAAAGTGGCGGTGAGCAGGGTAAACGCGGCCGGCTGGTCGCCGTTGACGATGGTGGTGATGTTGTCACGCAGATATTGGCCGACCGCATTGCAGGCCGGGTTGGTGCCCAGCGGCAGCGTGCCGTTGGCCTGGCACAGCAGGCGCCAGTCGCCGAGGAAATCCGAATGATCGGTGACCGCGGCGAAATCCAGCGGCACGTCGAGCTGGATGGTGCGGCCTGCGGTGTACGGGTCGGTCTCGCCGGACGGCAGGTGCTCCTGTTCGCCCTTGGCGAAACGGTAGGCTTCGCGCGGGCCATTGAGCCCGTCGAAGAAATACGCATCGACCGAATACATCGTGTGCACGTGCATGTCGCCGAAATAAGCGTGCTTGCGGGTCGCGCTGGCGCCGCTGCAGGTCACGTTTTCCTTGAACGGCGTGCCGGCGTCGGTCGTAGAACTGCCGCTGCCAGAGCCGTTGCTGGTGACGTTGGGGACCTGACTGTTGCCACAGCCGCACAGCGCGAGCGCTAAAACTGCGCAGGCTAGATGTATCGATATGGTTTTCATGGGATGTCCTCATCGGTCGGAACCGGTTTTGGCAACGATGCAGAACCGGCGTATTTCTTCCGCAGTTGCGCCAGCGCCGCGCGCATGATCCGGGCCTTTTGCGCTTCGCGGTAATCCACCAGCAGGCGCGGCCGCGCCTCCGCCAGCGTCATTTCGCGTGCAGGCTGCACGGCGGTGATGCGGATGAAGTGCCGTCCTAGCGGCGAATCCAGCGGACCCTGCCAGGTGTCGACCGGCAGGCCCGGGATTTTCTGCACGATGGCGAAGCCGAAGATGGCGGCGATCTCCGTCGGAGTGAGGTCCTGCAAATACTGGCCGCGCGGGAACGGATCGCCGAGACCGGCGAACCGGTCCGGGGCGTCGTGCAGCTGCTGCGCGATCCGGTCGGTGATCGACGCCAGTTGTGTGCCGTGACCCGTGCGGCTCAGGTAGACCTGGTCGAAGCTGTAGCGCGCCGGGGCGCGGTACTGCTCCGCGTGTTCCGCCTGGAATCTTGCCAGCGTGCTGTCGTCGGGCTCCGGTAGCGGGTGTGCCTGCAGGATCGTGTCGCGCATGCGCCGCTCAAGTTCGCGGCGCACGATGATGTCGTCCAGCGCGTAGCCGCGTTTCAGGGCCTCGAGGAACAGGATGTCGCTGTCGCTCAGTTTCGCCGCTGCGGGTGCGGTGGCCGGCGCAGCCTGCGCCGACGCGGTGAAGCCCGCGATGGCGGCACACAGGCAGAAGAGTACGAGGCTGTGACGGATCATGGCCGGGCTACAGGCGGTAGAGGAAATCCGGCCCCGGCATTTCGCGGCCGTCGTCGAAACCGATCTCGTCCATGATCAGGGCATTGACCTTGGTGTTCAGCGCCATGATCAGGTCTTTCTGCCGCTCGGGATCGACCGCGAGATTGTTGACCTCGTCCGGGTCGGTTTGCGTGTCGTAGAGTTCGAGCTGGTTGTATTTGCGCAGCGTCTGCCAGTCCTTGGGGATGTGGTGCTGCGAGGGTGCGAAGTAGCGCGCGAATTTGTAGCGGCCATCGAACACGCCGCGGAACAGCGCCGGATGGGTCAGCACCGGCCCGAGGTGTCCTGCCTTGAGATTTTCCACGAGCAGGTTGCGCCAATTCGCGGTTTCCTTGTCGCGCATCATCGCCTTGGCCGCATCGGGGTCGGAATAGAGTGTGGTGCAGTAGTCGTACAGGTGGCCCTTGTCGTCACGCACCGTACGCGCCTTGGCGTCGGCGACCACCGGGGCCAGGCTGACGCCCTTGAGCGCGGGGTATTTCGCGGCGCGGTCGCTGTCGGAGAGTCCGGCGAAACTCAGCAGGGTCGGCACCAGGTCGATCGCGCTGCCCAGTGCCTGCGTGGTGACGCCGCCCTTGACGTCCGGGTGCTTGAGGATGAACGGCACGCGCACGTTCTCCTTGTACATGAACGGGCCTTTCTGGCGCAGGCCGTGCGCGCCGCACATGTCGCCGTGATCGGCAACGTAGAGCACGACGGTGTTGTCGTCGAGTTTCAGGTTCTGCAGCGTGCGCAGCACGGTGAGCGCGTGATTGTCGACATCGCGGATGCAGTTGAAGTAGTAGCTCTGGTACGCATGCCAGAGTTGCTCGTCGCTGCGGTCCATGTGACCGAAGCAGGCGTTGCAGAAATCCGAATACGAAGTCGTCGCCCAGGGTTTGCCGGCCAGCTTGTCGCTGTAGAAACTCTTGGGCAGCGGCACATCCCAGTACTGGGTATAGACGCCTTCTGACGGCGGCGGCGACATCTGCGACAGGAAATCGCGGTCGAGCCGCGTCCGCGCCAGCTGATGCTTGTTGCCGTCGAACCAGACGATGTCGTGCGGGTTGACGAAATTCACCGCCAGGAACCACGGCCGGTCCAGCGAGGTGCCCTTGTCGTGCAGCCACTGGCTGGCTTCGGAGGCGACGCGGCCGTCCAGTTCGAAGCCGGTCCAGGTGGCGCCGTCGGCGATCGAGGCGTCGCTGTTGTCGGAGAATCCATAAGGTTCAAGCGCGTTGCGCGCGCTGGGCCGATGGCCGTAGCGCACGACGTCGTCGGTGGTGACTTCCGACAGGTGCCATTTGCCCTTGTAGGCGGTGTAGTAACCCTGTTCGCGCAGCAGCGTGCCCAGCGTCGGGAAATCCGGCGCCAGCTGCGGGAACGGCGGCGCGCCGACGTTGGAGGTGACGAGGTTGAGCTGCGTGTGCTGGCCGGTGTAGAGATTGGCGCGCGACGGCGAGCACGGCGTGGTGTTGACGTTGAAATTGTTGAACAGCACGCCGCGTTCCATCAGCCATTCGTGCGCGTTCAGGCCGAGCCCCGACGGCAGGTCGGCCGGGCCGCGCTCCTGGTCGGACATGATCAGCAGGATGTTGGGCCGTTTGCGCCGGACCGCCGCGGGTGCAGCGGCGGGTGTAGCGGCTGCCGCCACCGTCGCGTTGGCATTGGCGATGCCGCCTGTGGCCAGCGCCGCGCCGGACAATCCCAGGGTCTTGATGAACTGGCGCCGGCTCGTGTCGGTTTCTTCCACGTTCCTTTTATCCTGACTCATGTTCCCGCTCCTTCTTTGGGTTCCAGATCAAAGCGCATGCCGTCCGCGCCGAGGACGATGGGTCCATGGAACGCGGCCGCGGTGCCCGATAAAAACATCCGCCGCGCCAGTGCGTTGGGCAGTTGTGGAAAGATGTGCGTGAGCACCAGTTCGTGGACTTGCGCGGCCTCCGAGACTTCCGCGGCCTGCACCGGCGTGGTGTGGTAGCCGGGCAGATCGTTGACCATCTTGGCGATGCGGTTCATGCCGAGCGTGCGCGCCTGCTTCGAGGCGCGGTGCAGCATGTCGGCCGAGACGGCCTCGTGAACCAGCAGGTCGGCGTGCCGTGCGTTGGCGATGACGGATTCGGTCTTGCGGGTGTCGCCGCTGACGACCACGACGCGGCCGCGATACTCGAAGCGATAGCCGAAGGCCGGACTGGCCGGCTCGTGTTCGACGCGGAAGACGCTGACGCGCAGGCCATCGTGCTCGAACACCGGCACCGCCGCGGTGCCCTGCGGTGTCGCCAGTGCGTGGGCGACGGCGGTGTCGCCGGCCGGCGGCAGGTAGGCGACACCGTGGTGTTCGACGCGGTATTTCTCATCGAAGCCATAGGCCTGCTGAAATCCGGCGACGACTTGCTCGATGCCTTGCGGACCGTAGATGTCCAGCGGCTGTGCGCGACCGGCGATCCAGCTTTGGGTGATCGCCTCGCCAAGGTCGCCGATGTGATCGGAGTGGAAGTGGGTGATGAGGATGCCGCTGAGCTTCGAGATCGGAAGATTGAGCGTATCCACCTCGCGCCACGACGCCGGCCCGGCATCCACCAGCCAGAACTGGCCGCCGGCGATGATCGCGGTGCAGGGGCCGGCGCGATTGACGTCGGGCAGCGCCGCCGCGGTGCCGCAGAGGATCACGTGCAGCCGGCCGTCGTCGAGCAGGCTGTAATCCACGCGTTGCAGCGTCTGGTCGATCTTGAGCGTGACCAGCCGGTGCAGCAGCGGCCTGCGCGCGGCATACGCTGCGACCGCGAGCGCCAGCGCGACGAGCAGTAGATATCCGAGTTTTTTCATGCGGCCTGCTCCATGGATTTTTTCTTCTCCAGCCCTGCTGCGCGCAGTGCCGATTCGAGATCGGGGATGCGGTCCTGCCCCCAGTAGGCTTCGTTGCGGAAAATGAAGGTCGGCACGCCCCACTGCCCCAGTTCGGCCAGTCGGGCGGTGTTGTCCTCGACGCGCTGGCGGAATCCGGCATTGCCGATGGCGGCGACGCAGTCCTGCCAATCGAGCCCGACGCGCTCGCAGAGGCTGCGCAGCGCCGTGTCGCTGCGGACATCGATGCCTTCTGCCCAACTCGCGCGGCTGGCGGCCAGCACGAACTCGACGAGCCGTCCGCGTTGCAGCGCGTGCTCGGCGATGGTCAGGCAGCGCCAGACGCCTTCGCCCAGCGGGTCGTAGATATTTCCGAAGGGCATGCCCAGACGGTCGGCCTCGCGTGCGGCATCGCGCAGGATGTAGAACTGCTTGCTGCGCGGCAGCGGCTGGCCGCGCATCGCCATCGGCCGGATGCCGCGCCACACCAGATCGATGTCGTAGCGCCGCGCCAGCGCAAACGCGCGCGGCCCGGACAGGTAGGAATACGGGCTGCGGAACGAGAAGAAGTATTCGACGGTGTGGTTCATGCGGTGTTTGCTCCGAGCCGGGCCAGCAGGTCGCTCATCTGCGGCAGGCGTTCGTGCGCAAAAAACCACTGGCGGTCGATGCGCGCGGCCGGCGACTCCCAGTGGCCGAGACGGTGCAGGCGCGCGGTGTTGGCGGCGAGCGTTTTTGCGTTGACCGGGGCTTGTGCCGGCGCGGGCTTGCCGAGGTATTGCAGGTGCAGCGCGTGGAAGTCGGCTTGCCGCACGGGGCCGCTGCCTTGCATCCAGAGCTGCTTCAGCGCGGCAGCCGCGAACGCGACCATGCCGTCGCTGCCGCGCGCGGCTTCGGTCCACGCCGCCAGGAATGCGCAGTCGCCGGCCGGCAGCGGTTGGTGGCGGCTCAGGTCGAGTCCGTCACGCTGCGCGAGGCGGCGGCAGTCGTGCACGGCGTGCAGGCGACGCGGGCTGGCGGCCGGGTCGTCGACGATACCGCGCTCGACCAGCGGATGGATCGCCAGTTCGGCTTCATAGGTGCGCGCCAGCCGGATCAGGCCCGGCAGGGCGATGGCGCTGTAAGGATCGTCGAAGGCGAAGAACAGTTCGATGCGCACGCGCCGGCCGAGGGCGTGACGCAGCGCGCTGCGCAGCCGCCGCGGCCATTGCAGGCGCGATAGCGCGACGACCGTGCTCGGCGCCGTTCTGCGGCGCAGATGGTCAGCCAGTCCGGACATTGCGAGAACTCCTGTGGATTGTTGGCCGCATCAGAACGAATAGCTCAGGTGCAGGCCGTAGTTGTCGCGGTCGCTGCGCAGGTTGTTGCCACCGGCCCCGGTGAACCACTGATACTGCACGCCAACGACAAGGCTCTGCGCGAGATCGGCGTCGATACCGAGATTGATGGTCTTGCGACCGGCGACATAGTTGTCGATGGTGGCCGGCGAGATGCCGCCGAGATCGTGGAACAGGATCAGCGTCGGGTGCAGGCTGACGGTGCCGATGACATTGCTGTACTGCCCGCGCACGGCGACACGATAACCCCAGGAAAACGCCGTCGGCGTGCCGCCGTGCTGCTGCGTCGGGTTGATGCGCAGCGAATCGGGCACGCCGTTCGAGCCGGTGCCGTCGGCTCCCGGACTGAAGTGGGTGAAATCGCCGGTGCCCTGCAACTGCAGGCGCGACAGCGACGGCAGGTTGAAAATCTGCGTGCCGCTGACTTCGGCCAGCAGCTGGATCTGGTCGGCGCCGAAGGGATTGTCCGAGGCGCCGAACACGCGGATGCCGAGCAGGCTGAACTGCCCGACCTTGAAGCGCTCGTAGCCGTGCACCACCGTATCGGGCGCGATCTCGTCGAGGCCGCGATAGCCGCTGATGAAGTCGGGGACCGCGTGCCGGTGGCCGGGGATGGTGAACGGCGAGTTGACCCCGATCAGCGCAGCGGAATCGAGCGGCACATGGATGTCGTCGCGCGGGAAGGCCGGCGAGACGCCGGCGAAGATCAGGTCGCTGGCGATGATCTGCAGCGGCATGTTGGGACGGTAGGCGTATTCGCCGGCCAGCGACCACCGGCCGAGATTGGTATTGAAGCTCAGGCCCAGCATGTGGATGTCTTCGGGGTAGTCGCTGAACACGCGCATGGTGTCCACCGGCAGCGGTTCCTGCGCCAGCGGGTTGATCGTCTGGTTGAAGCCGGTACAGGCCACGAAGGCGGCGGTGAACGCGAGGTCCGCTGGCGTGCCGGCCGGCATCTTGCGCGTGCACGAGGCGTCGGCGCTGACCACGGAGATGTAGGGCAGGCGGCTGTGGTAGTTGGCGAAATACGCGGTGAATTCGGTGTCGTTGAGGCTCTGGGCGGTGTAGCTCAGGCTGAAGCCGTATTGCCCGCCGTTGCGCGGCTCGCCGTAGCGGTCCGGCAGGACCAGCGCGGTGCGCGACGAGCGGCTGATCAGGCCGGTGAGTCCGGCGGGGGTGAATTTCTGGAACGGGTCCTCGGCGTAATTGCCCAGGCCCAGCGTCGCGTAGCGGCCGCCGCCGACGACATCGTTGGTCGAGAAGAAACTGCCGGAGGGTTCCGGCCGCGCACCGCGCCAGAGGAACTGGTAGAACGCCGAACCGGAAAAGCCGCCACCGAGGCTGCCGCCGAAGGATATCGCCGGCACCGGCAGATACAGATCGCGTAGCTGGAAGCCGGGCATGTGCGCGAGCACGGCATCCGGCGGGTCGATCGTGTTCAGCGTGTTGAGCGGCGTCAGCAGCGACTCGCCCCAGTTGATGATCTGCTGTCCGATGGTGAGGGTGTAGCTGTTTTCGCCCAGCGGAACCAGGGTCGAGACGTAGGCCTCGCGCAGTTCGCCGCCGCGCGCGAATTGCCGCGAGATGTTGTCCGGGCGCCGCGTCCTTGCGGGCTGGAAGCGCGTGTTCGGGTGGTATTCGTTGCGGTTGAAGTTGACCGGATCGAAGAACAGGATGCCGCGTACCCTGGCGCGCCAGTCGCCCCAGGACGCGCTGAAAGTCGGCGTGAAACGCGTCGAGGCATCGACGAGGTCGTGCTTGTCGTAGTTGAGGTCGCCGTTGTCGCGGTTGCCGCCGCTGAACGAACCCGCCGCATGCACCAGCCGCAGGTTGGGCGCCGCATCGCCGGTCAATGACATGCAGTCGTCGGCGGTGCACAGGCCCTGCTGCCCCTGCACGTTGAGCTTGCCGATGAGGTTGGTGCTGCGGCCTTGCGCGCGCCACAGAACGCCGGTGGTGAGCGTGCCGGTAAAGCCCAGGTGCAGGTCGCCGATGTCGTAGCCCAGGTCCTGCGCGCCGGCCGCGGGCGCAGCCAGCAGCATCGCCAGCCCCGCGATTTTCCGGCATGCCGCCATTTTCCGCTCCCCCATCCTCTCCTCCGCCGCGTGTGCGCGATCTGGAATCCTTGCGGTATCGATGATACGCAGATGCGCTCGTCCCGCTTGCCCTTGACGGCCAAGCTCTGTGCGTTGCCGGTCAGGCGGCCGCGTGTTCCGGTGCGACCCGCAGGCCGACGCGCTTCAGGCGCGGGATGTCGAGTTGCAGCAGTTCTTCACCGCCGAGATCGCGCAGCCAGCCGCGCACCGCGCTTTG
This sequence comes from Stenotrophobium sp., assembly GCA_035565075.1. GTDB lineage: Bacteria > Pseudomonadota > Gammaproteobacteria > Nevskiales > Nevskiaceae > Stenotrophobium. The sequence continues at coordinate 14,548 of DATMTG010000124.1, read as the reverse complement.
CTCCGCCAGGTTCATGTCGTGATAGACGTCGAGCAGGCGCTGCGTCATCCACAGGATGTAGGGGATGGCGAGGCGGCGGTAACGGCCGTCGCCCATTGGATATTCGATCTCGCCGAGGCCGCGCGGCAGGCAGCGGCCCGCCGCCAGGTTCGGAATCGCCGCCTTGACCTCGCGCAGGGTGCCGCCGATCAGCGGCAGCATTTCCCGCAGCATCGCGCCGAAGACCGGCGCCAGCGTGTCCGGAATCCGGTCATCGGGCAGGAACGCACCGGAGAGTGGCTGCGGGTGCGTCATGCGCTCGACCCAGGCGCGCACATGCTTGCGCGTGTCGATCAGTTCGCGCTTCGACCAGGGGTCGCGGCCCAGATGCGCGTAGAGCGGGCCGATCAGGCCGAAATCGCCCAGGGAGGGCTTGTCGCCGAACAGGAAGGGAAATTGCGAAAAATGCCGGTCGAGCCGATCGAGCGTGTTGCGTGTCCACGTCTCGAGCAGCGGCAGTTGCGCTGGCACGATGCCCAGGCCCGGCAGATGGTGACGCATCTGGTTGGCGGCCTTGGCGCCGAAGCGCCGCTGGATGAACCAGGGCAAGTACGGCATCAGACCCTTGCCGGCGTCGTGCTCGAACAGCGGATAGTTCTCCGGGTGGCACCAGCGCGTGTACATCGCGATCACCAGCCACCACTCATCGCCCCAGAGTTCCATCAGATAGGACGCGATGCGCTGCACTGGAGATGTCGGCACGACCGGCGCACGCGGAAACCGCTGCTCCAGCCGGTCGATGATGACGCTGGTGTCCTGCAGCCATTCGCCTTCGGGCGTAACTACGATCGGCATCACCGCGGCCTGGGTCCGTTTCTTAGCGCGCACCGCGAAGGTGTAGTAGCTGATGGCCTTCTCGACGTGTGGAATGTCCTTGTACAGCAGGTAGCAGCGCGACTTGCCGCTGAAATACGACAGGTGCCAGGCGTAATGAATGTAGGGCTTGCTCATCCGGGTCATGCTCGATTCGGACAGGGTGGATGGGCTGACATTAAACGTGGACAGTCTGATAATCTTGTCTTTGTGGGACAAGCTCTGAGCGTGGCGGGACAAGACAGCGATGGCGCGAGAAGTCACGACGATCAACACCTGGGGTATCGCCATCGCGCGGGCGCTGGACGTGCGCGGGCTCGACAGTGCCGGGTTGTTTGCGCAGGTCGGGCTCGATCCCGCGATCCTGCACGAACCCAATGGCCGCTACCCGGTGTCGCGGATGGCGCAGTTGTGGAAGCTGGCGATCAAGGTCAGCGGCGACCCCTGCCTCGCGCTCAAGGCGGCGGCGTATGTGCAGCCCGCCACCTTCCACAGTCTCGGACTGGCGCTGATGGCGAGCCAGAACCTCGACGATGCGCTGCAACGGGCGTCGCGCTACTCGCGCATCGTCAGCAATGCCGTCGACCTGCGTACCGTTCACACCGAGCGGGGCGTCAAGCAGGTCGCCCGGTTCCTCGACCACGCGCCGGTGGTGGACGAGGGCATCGACCTGCTGATGGCGTCGAATTACAAGATCGGCCGCATGCTCACCGGGCTCGACCAGCTGCCGGTTGAGATTCGCCTGCGGCGCGACGGCACGGCGGCAATGCACGCCGAGTTCGAGGCATATTTTCATTGCCCGGTCTATTTTCGCGACGAAGAGAATTCACTGCTGATCCCCCACGAATGGATGCAGCAGCCGCTGCCGATGGCCAACCCTGAACTGGCGCGGCAGAACGACCGGGTCGTGGTGGAATACCTGCGCCGCTTCGACGGTGCGCGGATCAGCGAAAAAGTCCGCGCCGAGCTGATTTCGCGCCTGCCGGCGGGTGAACCTGCGCGTGTGGATGTGTCATCGATGCTGAACATGAGCGAGAAAACCCTGCAACGCCGGCTCAAGGACGAGGGCAGCAGTTACCAGCAAATCCTCGACGAGACCCGCTGCGATCTTGCGCAACAGTACCTGCGCGAGCCCGGCGTCTCGGTTTGCGAGGTGACGTTCCGTCTCGGTTTTTCGGATCAGAGCAGCTTTACCCGGGCTTTCAAGCGCTGGACCGGGATAGCGCCAGGCGAATTCCGCAACAGCTAGGGGCGCCCCAAAACAGAGCGCGCGCGCGCGAGCCCGGGTTCAGCCGGCCGACAGGGACTCGGCCTTGCCGCCAGCGGCGATGAAGGCGGTCGCAAAGGCGGCAAGATCATCGAATAGATGAACCTCCCGGAGGTCGTGCTCTTTTTCAGTGCGCCTTCCCCGGCCGCTGCGCACTAAAATAGGGCACGCACCGGCGGCACGTGCAGCCTCCAAGTCATCGGCCTTGTCGCCGACAAAGCAAACGCCTTCGAGGTTGATCTGCAGGCGACGCGCAATATCCTTGAGCATGCCGGGCGCGGGCTTGCGCATGTCGCTGGCCTGCTCCGGCGCTTCCGGGGCGAACTCGATGCCGTCGATGCGCCCGCCCAGTTCACCCGCCAGCTGCTGCAGGCGGTCGTTGATGGCGAACAGCGCGTCGTAGTCGAACAGGCCGCGACCGATGCCGGACTGGTTGCTGGCGATAAAGACGCGGTAACCGGCCTGGCACAGGCGTGCGATGGCTTCGAGGCTGCCGGGAATCGGCTGCCATTCGGCCACGGACTTGATGTAGGCGTCCGAGTCCTCGTTGATGACGCCATCCCTGTCGAGTATCACCAGCTTCATTCTTGCGCTCCGTCGCCGTCCATGGCGCAACATGCCGGCCCGACCATCCTTGGCCGGGCGTTCGAGCCCGCCGCCGATGACATTGAGTCATCGGCGAAGCGCGGGCACTCACGCATCCCTGTCGAGTATCACCCGCTTCATGCGAGCACTGTGCGGGTCCGGATGCGGCGTGGTCAAGCCTGCAGCGCGATGGCCTTCAGGCGTGATCTTCCATCGCGGTCATGAAGGCCCGGCGGAATTCCAGCGGACGTGCGATGCCGTGGATGGGTTCCTGCAGGGAGCCGACCCCGGACATCGTCAACGATCCGTAGTCGAAAATGCGGCCGAGGACCGTCTGGGAAACCTCGATGCCTTCGATCTTGCCAAGGTTCAATTCAATGGTGCGGCGGCTGATGAATCCGAACTTGGCGATGATGCGCCGGTTGGTGATGGCCAGTTCCGTCGACTGGTAACGCACGTAGACCACCAGCAGTACGATGAGGCCGACGACCACCGGCAGCAGCAGCACGCCGAGCAGCAGCAGGTGCGCCATCGACCACAGGCTGATGCGGCCGCTGTGGATGACACGCTCGTTCTCGATCAAGGCATTTTCGATATAGCTGGCCATGGGATTGCCGGCTTATCCGGGCAGGCAGGAAATATCGGCGACTTCGCGGCAGATCGCATCGAGCTGGAGCAGCAGTGCGGTGCGATTGCGGCGGATGGCAGGGTCCTTGTCGTTGACCATCACGTCGGTGAAGAACACATCGACCGGCGCACGCAGGGCCGCCAGGTTATGCAGGCGTGACGCGTAGTCATTTGCCTTGGCGGATTTTTCGAGCCCCACCAGCTTGCTGTGCAGGGCTTTTTCCGCATCGAGCGCCAGCAACCCGGCATCGACCGCTGCCGGTGGGGTATCGCCCGCCTGCCGGAGAATGTTGCGTACGCGCTTGTGCGCAGCGGCCAGGTTCTTCGCCTCGGGCAGGGCCCAGAAACCGCGCAGTGCCTGCACCCGGGCATCAAAATCCAGCGGTGTCGTGATGCCCAGGCTCTTGACCGCCTCGAACATCTCCGGCGGCAGGCTCTGTTCGGCGTAGTAGCCGCGCAGGCGGTCGAGTACGAACTCGGTCAGTTCTTCCCGCAGCGCTGCGTCGTGCTTGCCGCCGGGCTGGGCGGCGAGGGCGGTGCCCAGCAGGACAGCGATGTCGAGCGGCAGTCCGCCCTCGATGCAGATGCGCAGCGCGCCGAGCGCCGCGCGCCGCAGCGCGAACGGATCCTTGCTGGCGGTCGGCTTCTGGCCGATGGCGAAGATGCCGGCAAGCGTGTCGAGCTTGTCGGCCAGCGCCACGATCTGGCCTTCGCGCGTCGACGGAACCGGCGTGCCTTGCTGGGTCGGCAGATAGTGTTCGCGAATCGCCGTTGCCACGGCCGCAGGTTCGCCGGATTTCGCCGCGTAATAGCCGCCCATCAAGCCCTGTAGTTCCGGAAATTCGTACACCATCTTGGTGACGAGGTCGTTCTTGCACAGCTCGGCGGCGCGCTCGACGGCTTTGGCATCGGCTTTTAATTCCATCGCGATGGAAGCTGCCAGTGTCCGAACACGCGTCACCTTGTCGCCGATGCTGCCGAGATCCTTCTGGAACGTCACCGTGTCGAGCTTGTCGCCGTAGGCGCTGAGCGGCTGTTTCAAATCCTGTTGCCAGAAAAACAGCGCGTCGCTCAGGCGCGGACGCACCACGCGTTCATTGCCGGCGATGACCTGCGCCACGTCTTTCGATTCGATATTGGCAATGGTGATGAAGGCGTTGGTCAGGTGTGTGTGCGCCGCGTCCCTGAACACCGTGAAGTAACGCTGGTTGGTTTCCACCGTGGCGACGATCACCTCCGGCGGCAGTTCGAGGAAACGGTCCTCAAAGTGGCCAGTGATGGCGACGGGCTTTTCGACCAGCGCGGTGACTTCGTCGAGCAGGTCTTCGGTGATGCGTGCGTACCCCTTCAGCGTGGCGGCCTGGGTCTCGATCTGGCGCTTGATCGCGGCTTTGCGCGTGACAACGTCGGCCCAGACGTGGGCGGCCTTGAGCTTCTCGATGTAATCGGCGGGTGATGACAGCTCGATGGCGGCGGGCGCGTGGAAGCGGTGACCGCAAGTCGTGCGGCCCGACTCGAGACCGAAGCGCTCGATCGCAATCACCTCGTTGCCCAGCAGTGCGCAGAGCCACTGCACCGGGCGCACGAAGGTTTCGCTGCCGTTGCCCCAGCGCATGCGCTTGGGTACCAGTTCATCCATCTGTTTGAGCGTGTCCTCGAGGATTTCGGGGATGAGTTCCCGCGTACCGCGGCCCGCCTCGGTCCTGGCGTAATGCAGCTTGCCGTCCTTTTGCCCCAGCGCGGAAAACTCGACACCGCATTTGCGCGCAAAGCCCAGTGCCGCCGGCGTCGGCTGGCCCTGCTTGAGCGCGACATTGAGCGACGGGCCGGTCAGGTCGATTTTCTGCTGTGGTTGCTGTGCAGCGACGCCGGAGATCAATACGGCGATACGGCGCGGCGTGGCAAAACGCTGCACCGTGCCGATGGCAAGACCGCGCTTCTTCAGGCCGCCAGCAATGCCATCGGCAAATGCGTCGCGCAGCGCCACCACGTAGCGGGCCGGCAGGTCTTCGCAGCCGAGTTCGAGCAAAAGATCAGGGTTCATTGTGGACTGGGCGTATAAAAGGGCACGCGCACGGCCCGGAACTCGGGCAGGGCTTCGCAGCGGGACACGAGGGTCTGTAACGCGGGGTAGGTGTGTGCGCCGAAGCCGACCGTGTCGGACAGGAAGGTGGTGACGCAAGCGAGGGTGATGTCGGCCTGGGAGATTTTTTCGCCGAGCAGCCATGGCCGGGTCTGCGTGCAGGCGTTCTCCAGTTCCGCCAGCGCGCCGTGCATCTGTGCGTTGCAGCGATCGACCCAGGGCTGGTGCCATTTTTCCCTGGGGCGCCAGGCGCCTTCATAGATCTGCGCCACGCCTTTTTCGGCGGCGCCGATCGCAAACGCCATCACGCGCAAAGCCTTGCGCCGCGCTTCGCCGGTGGCGGGCAGCAGGCGACGATCCGCACCGGCCCGTTCGTCGAGGTGATCGAGGATCATCGCCGATTCGATCAGTGCTTCACCGCTGTCGAGCACCAGAGTGGGCACGCGGCCGAGGGGATTGAATTCGCGGATGCGGTCGAAATCCTTGCCGACCGACCAGTTGCGATGCGCATAGTCCATGCCGAGCAGTTTCATGCTGACCGCGACGCGGCGCACGAAAGGCGAATCGAACATGCCGATGAGGATCATGGTCATGCCGCTTTTAGCGGCGCGAACCCGGCGATCCGGGCCCGCGCGTCGTAATACGCCTCGGCGCACAGGCGCGCCAGCGTGCGCACGCGCAGGATGTAGGCCTGGCGCTCGGTGACGCTGATCGCCGAGCGGGCATCGAGCAGGTTGAATGCGTGCGAGGCCTGCAGCACGCGCTCGTAGGCGGGCAGCGGCAGGTTATTTTCGATGAGGCGGTTGCACTCGCGCTCGGCGACGTTGAAGCGCTCGAACAGCGCTGCGGTGTCGGCGTGCTCGAAGTTGTAGGCGGACTGCTCGACTTCGTTCTGGTGATAGACGTCGCCGTAGGTGACGACGCGGCCGCCGTTATCCGACCACACGAGGTCGTAGACGGATTCGACGCCCTGGATATACATGGCGAGGCGCTCGAGGCCATAGGTGATTTCGCCGGCGACCGGGCGGCACTCGATGCCGCCGACCTGCTGGAAGTAGGTGAACTGCGTGACTTCCATGCCGTTGAGCCAGACTTCCCAGCCCAGGCCCCAGGCGCCGAGCGTCGGCGATTCCCAGTTGTCCTCGACGAAGCGGATGTCGTGCACCAGCGGGTCGAAGCCGAGCATCTTCAGCGAGTCCAGGTACAGCTGCTGGATGTTGGGCGGCGACGGTTTCATCAGCACCTGGAACTGGTAATAGTGCTGCAGGCGGTTGGGGTTTTCGCCGTAGCGGCCGTCGGTGGGACGGCGTGAAGGCTGCACGTAGGCGGCGTTCCATGGCTCGGGGCCGATGGCGCGCAGGAAGGTGGCCGGATGAAAGGTGCCGGCGCCGACCTCCATGTCCAGCGGTTGCACGATCACGCAGCCGTGGCTGGCCCAGAACTGCTGGAGCTTGAGAATCAGGTCTTGAAAGGTCATGGTCTTGTTTTGAAACCCCGCGCCACGGACGGCGCGGTCTTGTACAAGGTCGTACACCAACTTGCGCGAGTATAGCGAACCGCGACTGGCCTGGGACCGCGCTCAGGCCTGGGTGTCGGCCTTGACCTTGATGATGCGTTCGACGTAGTTGCGCGATTCCGCCGGGGCCTGCTGCAGCGTCGCACGCCAGCCGACGGTCTCCGGAGGGGCTGCGCGGATGACCCGCAGCATGCGGCTGTAGCCGGAGTTGTAGCTGGCGAACGACAGGTACAGGCGGGCATGGTCGGGATAGCTGCGGATCGCCGGCTTGTTGTAAAGGTAGGCCATGAGACTGATGCCTGCGGCGATGTTCCAGCGCGGCGAGTGCAGCGTGACGATCTCGGGGTGACGTTTGCGGATGTCGCTGAACGTGCGCGGCTTGATCTGCATCAGGCCGATGGCTCCGGCGCTGCTATGCGCCTTCTGCTTGAGCGTTGATTCGACGATGGCCTGCGCCTTGAACCATCGCCAGTCGAAGCCGACGCCGAAGCAATGCTTGGTGTACTTGCGGAAATACTGATCGAATCGGGTCGTCCATTTGCCTTTGCCGCCGGCCGGCGACTCGATTTCGTCGGGCGTTTCGGCGGCATCGGCGACATCTGCGGGCTTTGCCGCCTCAGCCGCCGGCTGGCCTTTGCGGGGCTTCGCCGGGATCGGTGCAGTCGGATTGATCGGCTCGGGTCGGTGCCTGGCCTGTGCGAGATCGATCTTGTGCGGACGGTGCCTGGCATGATCGCCGGGCCAGTGGCTGGCGATCAGGTTGATCGCCCCGATCAACGCCGCCATGGCCAACAGCGGCGGCAGCAGGCTGCGCCCGGCGTGCATGGCGGCCCCTAGTTGAGGCTCAGACCGATGACCAGGCCCATGCCGATGCCGACGGCGATGAACAGACCCATCAAGGCCAGGCCGACAGCGATGTTGCCTTTTTGCAGTTCGACTCGGATATCGAAACCCGCCACGTTCATGAACACCCGGTAGGCCAGCCAGCCGCCCGCCAGCATCAGCAGGCCGCCGAGTGCGGCATAGATGAAGTTCAGCACGATCGGATCAAGTTGCATGGCCGCCCCCGCTTGATTTCGTGCGGCCATTATGTCGGCTGGTGCCGGTTAATGCTACGTTCATCCGGTGTGGGCAGACTGTACGGGCGATGCGGGTGCCGGGTTGTGCGAGGTCCGCGTCGCCGCTAAATTGCGATATCGCGTTTCAGGGAGCAGGGCGAAGATGGCGGCCGACAGCCATCAACAACTTCGAGGAGCACGAGAATGAAGAAATTACTACTGGCCGCCTGTCTGGCAACGATGGCGTTTACGCAGGCCTATGCCAACGACACCAGCGCCAAGACCGGCAAGACGCTGACCAACCAGCAGCAGAAGATGAAGGATTGCAATGCCGAGGCCAAGGGCAAGGCGCTCAAGGGTGCCGACCGCAAGGCATTCATGAAGACCTGCCTGAAGAAGGACGGCGCTGCCGCGGCCGAGTCTGCGGCACCGGCGGCGGCTGCGGCTCCCGCTCCCGCCGAGGCCAAGACCGACAAGCGCGCCGCGCAGAAGGAAAAGATGAAGACCTGCAATGCCGACGCCAAGACCAAGGGGCTCAAGGGCGCCGACCGCAAGGCGTTCATGAAGACCTGCCTCAGCGCCGGTTGATCGCGCACCCCGGCCCGCTCCGGCAACGGGGCGGGCTTTTTTGTGCCCGGCTGTGTGGATGTATCGAACCTTGATGCCCGGAAATCCGGGTATCATGTGCGCCGTTTCGTTCCCCCAGCTGCCTTGGCATGCTTCGTGCTGAGTTTTTGGTTCATCGCTGGCGGACAGAGTTGGCGACCTTTCCATCCCTGCAGCAGGAGACCCCCATGTCGGGTAAAGACGTTTTAAAGATGATCCAGGAAAAGAGCGTGAAGTTCGTCGACTTCCGCTTTTGCGATACGCGCGGCAAGGAGCAGCACGTCACCGTGCCGGCTCACTCCGTCGATGACAGCCTGTTCACCGACGGCAAGATGTTCGACGGATCATCGATCGCCGGCTGGAAGGGCATCAACGAGTCCGACATGATCCTGATGCCGGAGCCGTCCACCGCCTTCATCGACCCGTTCTTTGAGGACGTCACGCTGGTGCTGACCTGCGACGTCATCGAGCCCGCCACCATGCAGGGCTACACCCGCGATCCGCGCTCGCTGGCCAAGCGCGCCGAGGCCTACCTGAAGAGCACCGGCATCGCCGACACCGCCTTCTTCGGCCCCGAAAACGAATTCTTCGTGTTCGACAGCGTCCGCTGGGACGCCGGCCTCAAGGGCTGCTTCGTCGAGATCGACGCTGAAAACGCGTCATGGAACTCCGGCAAGGCCTACGAGGCCGGCAACACCGGCCATCGTCCGGGCGTCAAGGGCGGCTACTTCCCGGTGCCGCCGGTCGATGCGCTGCAGGATATCCGCTCCGCCATGTGCGAGACGCTGGAAGCGGTCGGCATGGTCACCGAAGTGCATCACCACGAAGTCGCCACCGCCGGCCAGTGCGAAATCGGCGTCAAGTTCGGCACCCTGGTGCAGAAGGCCGACGACGTGCTCAAGCTCAAGTACGTGGTGCAGAACGTCGCCCACAGCTTCGGCAAGACCGCGACCTTCATGCCCAAGCCCATCGTCGGCGACAACGGCAGCGGCATGCACGTGCACCAGTCGCTCTCGCTCAAGGGCAAGAACCTGTTCTCGGGCGATAGCTACGGCGGCCTGTCGGAAACCGCGCTGTACTACATCGGCGGCATCCTCAAGCATGCCCAGACCATCAACGCCTTCACCAATCCGGGCACCAACAGCTACAAGCGCCTGGTGCCGGGCTTCGAAGCGCCGGTGATGCTGGCTTACTCGGCGCGCAACCGTTCCGCCTCGATCCGCATCCCGTACGTGGCCAGCCCCAAGGGCCGGCGCATCGAAGTGCGCTTCCCGGACTCCAGCGCCAACCCGTATCTCGCGTTTGCCGCGATGATGATGGCGGGCCTGGACGGCATTCAGAACAAGATTCACCCGGGCGAAGCCTCGGACAAGGATCTGTACCACCTGCCGCCGGAAGAGGACAAGAAGATTCCGCGCGTCTGCCACAGCCTCGACATGGCGCTCGAGGCGCTCGACAAGAACCGCGACTTCCTCAAGAAGGGCGGCGTCTTCACCGACGACCTGATCGATGCCTACATCGAGCTGAAGATGCAGGAAGTCACGCGCTTCCGCATGACCACGCATCCGATCGAGTTCGACCTGTATTACTCGCTGTAAGTTTCTGCCTCACGAAAATGCCCCGCGCTGCGGGGCATTTTTTTTGGCCGGTAGAATGGCGTGATGACCCCACAGAAAATCGCATCCGAAACGGCGCCCGCCCGCGGCGCCTCACGTTTCTCCGTGCTGCCGCACGAATGGGCCTTCGGCGGGTTTCTGGCGCTGATGGGCCTGCGCCTGGCGTTCGGCGCCGGGATCACGAACGGCGACACGCTGGCGTTCCTGGCCTACACCGGCGTCTGCATCGCGCTGGTGTTCTGGTCCGGGCCGCAGCCGTCACCGAGCCGCTGGCGCATCCGCCTGCTGTGGTATCCCTGCGCGATGGGCCTGTCGTTCTACACGCTGGCGCCGGTGGTGCATCTGCTCGGCACGCCGATGGCCGATGCACGCCTGGCCGCCTGGGATCACGCGCTGCTGGGCTTCGAGCCGGCGCAGGCGCTGGCGGGCCTGCACCTGCCGTGGCTCACGGATATCCTGGTGATTGCATACCTGTTCTTTTTCTATGTCCTGGTTTTCGGGCCGGCGTATTACTGCATCCATGATCTGGCGCGGTTCCGCGCCTGCTTTGCCGGCCTGTTCACGACCTATGCGCTGGGATTCCTCGGCTACACGATCCTGCCCGCCGGCGGTCCGCATCTGGCGATGGCGCAATTGCCGCCGCTGCCGGGTGGCGTGTTGACGCACTGGATGCTGCCGGTCATCAATCACGGCAGCAACGGCGTCGACGTGTTTCCCAGCATCCACGTCGCCGCGTCGCTGTATCTGCTGATGTTCGATGCGCGGCATTACCGCCGCAGGTTCTGGTGGCTGCTGCTGCCGTGCATCGCGCTGTGGTTCTCGACCGTGTACCTGCGCTATCACTACGTGGTGGATGTGCTCGGCGGCGTGGTGATCGCGGCGGCCGGCATCGTGGCAGCGGCGCGGTATGAGCGCTCGGCATTGGCCCGACGGGTGGACGCCGGTTGACCTGCAAGTCCCGGAGGACTGTCACATAATCGGGGCAATGCCCCTGTGCACCGTGTGTCGTTCGCCATGACCGAGAATCCGCCCGCCATCGAGTTGCAGCCCGCCGACCTGTTCCTGAACCGGGAACTGTCGCTGCTGGAATTCAACCGCCGCGTGCTGGAACAGGCCAAGGACGACACGGTGCCGGCGCTGGAGCGGCTCAAGTTCCTGTGCATCGCCAGCGCCAACCTCGATGAGTTCTTCGAGATCCGTGTCGCCGGCCTGATGCAGATGGCCGAGCTGACGCCCGCACAGCGCCTGCCTGACGGCATGTCGCCGCAGGAAACGTTGGGCGCGATCAGCCAGCGGGCGCACGCGCTGGTCGACGAGCAGTACCGCGTGTTCAACGAGGTCGTGGTGCCGGCGCTGGAGCAGGAGCGGGTGCGTTTCCTGCGCCGGTCCGAGTGGACGCCGGAACAGGATGCCTGGCTGCGCAATTATTTCAACGGCGAACTGCTGCCGGTGCTGTCGCCGATGGGACTGGACCCGGCGCATCCGTTCCCGCGCATCCTCAACAAGTCGCTGAACTTCATCGTCTCGCTGTCCGGCAAGGATGCGTTCGGCCGCAATACCGGTTTCGCCATCGTGCAGGCGCCACGCGCGCTGGCGCGGCTGATCCAGTTGCCGCAGGCTTTGCGTGGCGGGGGCCCGCACGATTTCGTGTTCTTGTCGTCGGTGATACACGCCTACGTCGACGAACTGTTCCCGGGCATGGAGGCCAGCGGCTGTTACCAGTTCCGGGTGACGCGCAATTCCGACCTGCTGGTGGACGATGAAGAGGCGGAAGATTTGCTCGCAGCGCTCGAGGGCGAACTGTCGCAGCGGCAGTGGGGCGACACCGTGCGACTCGAAGTGGCGCACAACTGCCCGGAGCAGATGTGGCAATACCTGATGGAGGTGCTGCAACTGACAGTGGCCGACGTCTATCAGGTCAACGGCCCGGTCAACCTGATGCGGCTGATGGCGATCCCCGACCTGGTCGACCGGCCGGAACTGAAATATCCGGTGTTCACGCCTCGCATCCCCAAGGCGCTGGCAGCCGGAGCCGATATTTTCGCGGCGATCCGCGAGCGCGATATTTTCCTGCACCATCCCTACGATTCCTTCGTGCCAGTGGTGGATTTCCTGCGCCAGGCGGCGCGCGATCCACGCGTGCTGGCGATCAAGCAGACGCTGTACCGCACCGGCGCCAAGTCGGCTGTGGTGGACGCGCTGATCGAGGCGGCGCGCGCCGGCAAGGAAGTGACGGTGGTGATCGAACTACGCGCGCGCTTCGACGAGGAGAACAATATCGACCTGGCGGAGCAACTGCAGGCAGTCGGCGCACACGTGGTCTACGGCGTGGTCGGCTACAAGACCCACGCCAAGATGTGCCTGATCGTGCGTCGCGAGGAGGCACAGCCCGGTTCGGCGACGACGGCCGAGGTCGGCGGCCTGCGCCACTATGCGCATCTGGGCACCGGCAACTATCACTCGCGCACGGCGCGGCTCTACACCGATTACGGCCTGTTCACCAGCAATGCCGAGATCTGCCAGGACGTGCACGCGGTGTTCCTGCAGCTCACCAGCCTGGGCAAGGTCAGCAAGCTGAAATACCTCCTGCAATCGCCGTTCACGCTGGCCAAGGCGCTGCAGGACCGGATCGCACGCGAAGCGGACGCCGCACGTGCCGGCAAGGACGCCCGCATCATCGCCAAGATGAATGCGCTGGTAGACCCGGACATCATCCGCGCGCTGTACGCCGCGTCCAGTGCCGGTGTACGGATCGATCTGATCGTGCGCGGCATGTGCTCACTGCGCCCGGGCGTGAAAGGCCTGTCGGAAAACATCCGCGTGCGCTCCATCGTCGGGCGTTTTCTCGAGCACAACCGTGCGTTCCTGTTTCACGGCGGCGGAGGCGGCGAGCCGGAGCTGTACCTGTCCAGTGCCGACTGGATGGAGCGCAACCTCTATCGTCGCGTCGAGATCGCGTTCCCGGTGCTCGACGCAAAAATCCGTGAGCGCATCATCGAGCACCTGCACGGCTATCTCGCCGATACCGCGCAGAGCTGGCTGCTGCAGGCCGATGGCGGCTATCAGCGCGCGGCCGGTGCCGCCGACGCCAAGGCGATACAGCTCAAACTGTTCGATGAATCCTGATGACTGATCGTGTGGAGAACGTGCTGTTTCTCTGCACCGGAAACTCTGCGCGCTCGCTGCTGGCCGAAGCGACGTTGAATCATCCCGCAGTCGGTCGTGGACGGTTCCGCGCCTACAGCGCCGGCAGCCAGCCTGCCGGCAGGCCCAATCCGTTTGCGCTGGAATTGCTTGTGCAAAAGGGCATCGACACCGACGGCCTGCGCAGCAAGAGCTGGAACGAATTTGCCGCGGCTGGCGCACCGGCGCTGGATTATGTTTTCACGGTTTGCGATTACGCGGCGGCGGAGCACTGTCCGATCTGGCCGGGCCATCCGCTGACCGCGCACTGGGGCGTGCCCGATCCGGCGGCGGAGGGCGGCAGCGACGACGACAAGCGCGTCGCGTTTGCTGCGGCATTTGCGGCACTCGGTCAGCGCATCGAGCGCTTCGTGCAATTGCCTGCTGCGCAACGCAGGCAGGTCGAAGTCCTGCGCGAAATCGGTCGCGGCTGAATATTCCCTAGCGCACGATCATGCTCTGCGCGGATTTCACTACATCCGCTGCAGGAATGTCGCCGGGCACGGCCAGTCCGCGCTGCACGGCGGGCCGTGCACGGATGCGATCGCGCCAGGCGCCGAGATTCGGCAGGCCGTCGAGCGGCACGCCCGCCCAGCTGTGGACATTGACCCAGGTGAAGTTGGCGATGTCGGCGATGGAGTATTCGTCGCAGAGGAATTCACGGCCGGCCAGGCGCGCGTCCAGCACACCGTAGAGCCGCCGCGTTTCGTTCTGGTAGCGGTCGATGGCCGGCTGGATTTTTTCCGGGAAATAGCGGAAGAACACGTTGGCCTGTCCCTGCATCGGGCCGATGCCGCCCATCTGGAACATCAGCCACTGGATCACGGTCGAGCGTCCCTTCGCATCCGCCGGCAGCAGGCGGCCGAATTTTTCGGCGAGATAGATCAGGATCGCGCCGGACTCGAACACCGCGAAATCGCCGTTGTCGTGGTCGACGAGGGTCGGGATGCGGCCGTTGGGATTGAGCTTGACGTAGTCGGGTTTTTTCTGTGCGCCGCGCGAGAGGTCGATCGCCTTCACCTCGTAGGGCACGCCGAGTTCCTCCAGCATGATGGAAATCTTGTGGCCGTTGGGCGTGGGCGCGGTATAAAGCGTGATCATGTCGGCTCCTGGTGGAAATAAGGGTCACCCGCTCTCGGGGGGCGGGCGGAAAAT
>DATMTG010000123.1:0-1984 GCA_035565075.1 Stenotrophobium sp. | reverse complement strand
CACCCGCAGCTTGGCGCGCACTGAGTCACGCACCGCCCAATCCACCGTGACGGAGTTGCGCAGCTTTTGGGTCAGCTCGACGGCGATCTTGCGCAGCGTTTCGTCGCCGAGTTCGCGCACGGCGGATTCGTTGTTCGCCAGTGCGTCGTAGAAGGCGACTTCATCGCGGTTGAGTCCCAGCGCGTCCCCGTGTTCAGCGGCCTGCTGAAATTTCTTCGCCATCGCGATCAGCTCTTCGATTACCTGAGCCGTTTCGATCGCACGGTTGCGATAACGCGTCAGTGAAGCCTGCAGAAGCTCAGAGAATTTCGCACTCTGCACCACATTGGTCTTGAAGCGTGATTTGATCTCGCCTTTCAGAAGCCGTTCCAACAGCTCGATCGCCAGGTTGCGCTCCTTCATGTGGCGCACGTCCTGCAGGAACTCCTCCGAAAGCACCCCGATGTCCGGGCGCTTCAGGCCGGCGGCGGCAAAGATGTCGATGACCTGATCGGATACCACGGCGCGCGAGATGATCTGGCGCAGGGCATGCTCTTTCTGTTCGTCGCTGAGCTTCTTGTCCGTGGTTGCATGCTTGGTGATCGCTGACTTGATCGCCTGCAGAAACGCCAGCTCGTCGCGATAGGTCAACGCCGCATCCAGCGTGCAGCACAGCGCAAACGCCTTGGTGGCTGCCAGCACCTGGTCGGCAAAACGTTGCTTTCCGTCATCCAGTCCCAGCACATGGTTTGCCGCGCCCGGCAAAAGCGCCCAGGCTTGCGTGCGAAAGTTTGCATAGTCGTAGCCGTGCAACATGCCACGTAGCAGCTCCATCCGCTCCACCAGCACGTCCAGAGCCTCCTCGGCCTTGATTGTCGGCCGGCCCTTGCCCTTGGCCTGGGTGTAGTCGGCCAGTGCCTGCTTCAATTCGTTGGCAATGCCGATGTAGTCCACCACCAAGCCGCCGGGTTTGTCCTTGAAAACACGGTTGACCCGTGCGATCGCCTGCATCAGGTTGTGCCCGCGCATCGGTTTGTCGATGTACATGGTGTGCAGGCACGGTGCATCGAAACCGGTCAGCCACATGTCCCGCACGATCACCAGCTTGAACGGATCGGCGGCGTCCTTGTAGCGGCGCTCCAGCCGCTTGCGCGTTTCCTTCGGATACACATGCGGCTTGAGCATCGGCTTGTCGGCGGCCGAGCCGGTCATCACGACCTTGATCACGCCCTTTTCGGGATCGGCATCGTGCCATTCGGGCCGCAATGCCACGATGGCGTCATACAGATGCACGCAGATCTCGCGGCTCATCGCCACGATCATCGCCTTGCCATCCATCGCGGCCAGGCGATTTTCAAAGTGCTCGACGATGTCGCTGGCCACCTTCTGGATGCGCGGGGCGGCACCCACCACCTTCTCCAGCGCGGCCCAGCGGCGAATGCGCGCTGCATGCGAGGGGTCGTCGACCGCGCCCTCGTTCAACTCGTCGACTTCCTCGTCGAGCGCGTCGATGTCGCCGTCGCTCAGTTCGAGCTTCGCCAGCCGTGACTCGTAGTAGATCGGTACGGTGGCACCGTCCTTCACCGCCTGCTCGATGTCGTAGACGTGCACGTAGTCGCCGAACACGGCGCGAGTGTCGCGATCGGTCAGCGACACCGGCGTGCCGGTGAACGCGACAAAGGTGGCGTTCGGCAGCGCATCACGCAGATGCTGGGCGTAGCCATAACGCACGCTGCTCGCGTAACTGGCGGAGGCCTCGTGCGACGTCAGCGCCGCCATCGCCACCGAGCCTGCCGCGTCCGCCGCCATCTTCGCGGGCTTCGCCTTGCCGGGATCCCCGGTCAGCTTCGCCTCGAAACCATATTGGGTGCGATGCGCCTCGTCGCAGATGACCACGATGTTCTGCCGCTCGGACAACACCGGAAACACATCCTCGTCTTCGCCCGGCGTGAATTTCTGGATCGTGGTGAAGATGATCCCGCCGGAAGGCCGGTTGCCCAGCAGC
>DATMTG010000122.1:0-5747 GCA_035565075.1 Stenotrophobium sp. | reverse complement strand
GGCTCGGCACCGCGCCGCTTTTTTGTTGCCCATGAGATTCGAGAGTTCCTGCTATGAAGAAGTGGCGCTGCCTGATCTGCGATTTCATTTACGACGAAGCTGCCGGCATGCCCAGCGAGGGCATCGCGCCCGGAACCCGCTGGGAAGACGTGCCGGACAGCTGGACCTGCCCCGACTGCGGCGCCGCCAAGGCCGATTTCCAGATGGTGGAAGTGGCCTGAGCCGCATGACAGCACCGCTGACCATACTCGGCACTGGTCACGCCGGTTACACCCTCGCCAAGGAATGGCGCCGGCTGATGCCGGATGCGCCGCTGCGGCTGATCACCCGCGATGACGGCGCCAATTACTACAAGCCCAACATCTCCAAGGCGTTCGCTTCCGGCAAGAATGCGCAGGACCTGGTGGTGGGCGCGGCCACGCAGATGGCCGAACAGCTCAAGGCCGAAGTGCTGGTGCACACCGAGGCGACGCGCATCGTCGCGGACGAGCACCGTATCGAGGCGAGCGATCAGCGCTACCCTTATTCGAAGCTGGTGCTGGCGGTGGGCGCGCAGCCGATCCGCGTGCCGATCGACGGCAACGCCGCCGGCGCCGTGCATACGGTCAACGACCGCGAGGATTACGCCCGCTTTCGCGACGGCCTGCACCCGGGCGCGCATGTGCTGGTGATCGGCGCCGGCCTGGTCGGTAGCGAATTCACCAACGATCTCGCCGCCAGCGGTTACCGCATCACGGTGGTCGATCCGATGGCGTGGCCGCTGTCGCGGCTGTTGCCGGAGGCCTGCGGCCGTGCGCTGGAGGCGGCGCTGACCGCGCTTGGCGTGGACTGGCGCTGGGGCTGCACCGTGAAATCGCTGGAAACCCGTGGCGGGCCGATCGGCGCGACCCTGTCCGACGGCAGCAGCGTGCAGGTCGATCGGGTGCTGTCGGCGGTGGGCCTGCGACCGCGGCTGGAGCTGGCGCGCACGGCCGGCATCGCCTGCGAGAAGGGCATCGTCGTCGACGATTTCCTGCAGACCTCGTCGCCGGAGATTTATGCGCTGGGCGACTGCATCCAGATCGACGGCGGCGTGCTGCCGTTCATCCTGCCGATCGCCCACGCCTCGCGCGCGCTGGCGCAGACCCTCTCGGGCAAGCCGGTGCGCGCCGTGTTCCCGGCGATGCCGGTGATCGTGAAGACGCCGGCGTGCAGCACGCTGGTCTGTCCGCCATCCGCGTTCAACGGCAGCTGGGAGGTGCAAGGCACCGCACCTGACCTGGCCGCGCTGTATACGGATGCAGACGGCAAGCCGACCGGATTTGCCTTGACCGGTGCCGCAGTGGCCGAGAAGCGCGGCGAGTACACCAAGCTGATGCCGCCGGTGCATGCACCGCAGGCCTAGTCCGAATCCGGAGTTCACGCATGTCACAGATCGATAACGTCAGCGTCACCAAGAAAGCCAATGTCTACTTCGACGGCAAGTGCGTCAGCCACGGCATCGTGCTGGCGGACGGCACCCGTAAATCGGTGGGCGTGATCCTGCCGTCGACGCTCACCTTCAACACCGGCGCACCGGAAGTGATGGAGCTGATCGAGGGCCGTTGCCGGGTCAGGCGGGCGGGCGAAACCGCCGCCACGGAATATCGCGGCGGCCAGTCGTTCGACGCGCCCGGCAATTCCTCGTTCGAGATCGAGACGCTGGAAACACTGCACTACGTCTGCCACTTCGGCTGACCGCCACACAGGATCGACCATGAAGACCCCGGGACAGAAATTCCGCGACGCCGTCGCCACAGAAAAACCCCTGCAGGTGGTCGGCGCGATCACCGCCTACACCGCGCGCATGGCCGAGGCCACCGGCTTCAAGGCGCTGTACCTGTCCGGCGGCGGCGTCGCCGCCAACTCGCTGGGCATGCCGGACCTGGGCATCAGCACGATGGAAGACGTGCTCACCGACGCGCGCCGCATCACCGACGTCACCACGTTGCCGCTGCTGGTGGACATCGATACCGGCTGGGGCGGCGCCTTCAATATCGCGCGCACCATCCGCTCGATGAGCAAGGCCGGCGTCGGCGCCGTGCACATGGAAGACCAGGTCGGGCAGAAGCGCTGCGGCCACCGGCCGGGCAAGGAAGTCGTCAGCGCTGGCGAGATGGTCGATCGCGTCAAGGCCGCGGTGGACGCGCGCACCGACGACAGCTTCGTCATCATGGCGCGCACCGATGCGCTGGCGGTGGAAGGCATCAACGCCGCGATCGACCGTGCCTGCGCCTACGTCGAGGCCGGTGCCGACATGATTTTTCCGGAGGCGATGACCGAGCTGCCGATGTACAAGCAGTTCAAGGCGGCGGTGAAGGTGCCGATCCTCGCCAACATCACCGAGTTCGGCCATACGCCGCTGTTCACCACCACCGAGCTGGCCGGCGTCGATGTCGATATCGTGCTCTACTGCTGCGGCGCCTACCGCGCGATGAACGCGGCGGCGCTCAAGGTCTACCAGACCATCCGCACCGAAGGCACGCAGAAGAACGCGGTGGCGTCGATGCAGACCCGCGCCGATCTCTACAAGTATCTCGACTATCACGCCTACGAGCAGAAACTGGACGCGCTGTTCGCCAGGAAATGAGCGGCACGGGCGCGCAGGTGGGGCGGCCCGGCGCGCGGACGGTTGTGTTGGCGGTGGATTGAAGCACAAGCTGGACTGGAGGTCTTGCATGAGCCGTTATTCCAGGATTGCACTCGCACTGCTGCTGGCGCTGGCCGTCATCTTCACCTACAACACCCTGCGCGTGCCGCCGCCCGCGCCGGTGGACGCGGCGGTGCCGATGCCGCCGGTCGATCAGGACGCGGTGGCGCAGCGCCTGGCCGGCGCGGTGCGGATTCCGACGGTGTCGTACGCCGATCCGGCGAAGATCGACGATACCCGGCTCGATGCCCTGGCCGACTACCTGCAGAAAAATTTTCCGCGGGTCGCGGCGACGCTGACGCGCGAAGTGGTCGGCGGTCACAGCCTGCTCTACACCTGGACGGGTAAAGACCCTACCGCCAAGCCGTTGCTGTTTCTTGCGCACATGGACGTGGTGCCGGTGGAGCCGGGCAGCGAATCGCAGTGGACGCACCCGCCGTTTTCCGGCGACATCGCCGACGGCTATATCTGGGGCCGCGGCACGCTCGACGACAAGGGCAGTCTGATGGCCTGGCTCGAAGCTACGGAGCAGATGCTCGCCGCCGGCTTCCAGCCCGAACGCACGATCTATTTCGCCTTCGGCCAGGACGAGGAAATCGGCGGCCGCCAGGGGGCCGCGCAGATCGCCGCGCTGCTCCGCTCGCGCGGGGTGCACGCGGAGTTCGCGCTGGATGAAGGCGGCGTCATCACCCAGGGCGTGGTGCCCGGCGTCAGCCGGCCGGTGGCGTCGATCATGGCGGCGGAAAAAGGCTATGTCTCGTTCCGCCTGACCGCCACCGCGCCGGGCGGACATTCTTCGATGCCGCCCCGCGATTCGGCGATCGCGCGGCTCGCGCACGCGGTCAACCTGCTGCAACACCGGCCGATGCCCGCGCGGCTGGAGTCGCCAGTCACCGTCA
This sequence comes from Stenotrophobium sp., assembly GCA_035565075.1. Classification (GTDB taxonomy): domain Bacteria; phylum Pseudomonadota; class Gammaproteobacteria; order Nevskiales; family Nevskiaceae; genus Stenotrophobium. The sequence goes on along the minus strand of DATMTG010000122.1, from coordinate 2,180 downwards.
TGCTCGACCGGCTGACGCCGGAGATGCCGCTCCTGCGCCGCATCGTCATGGCCAACCGCTGGCTGACGCGGCCGCTGATCGTGCACCAGATGTCGCAGACGCCGGTCGGCAACGCGCTGGTGCGCACCACCACGGCGCTGACCATGCTGAGCGCCGGCGTCAAGGACAACGTGCTGCCGAGCAGCGCGACGGCGGTGGTGAATTTCCGCATGCTGCCGGGCGACACCATCGCCAGCGTCGAACATCACATCCGCATCGTCATCGCCGACGACGGCATCGCGATCACCCGCGAAGGCGATTTCGCCGAAGAGGCCTCGCCGGTTTCCGATACCCGCTCGCCGGCGTTCGAGCTGCTGGCGCGCACGGTCAACGAGATTTTCCCGCAGGCGGTGGTCACCACCGGCATCGTCGTCGGCGCGACCGACCTGCGCCACTATGCCGGGCTCTACGACAACCGCTACAACTTCACGCCGGACCTGTTCACGCGCGCCGACATCCCGCGCATCCACGGCATCGACGAGCGCATCAGCGTGACCGGTTACGCCGACATGATCCGGTTCTACATGCGGCTGCTGCATAACGCGGCGGGATGACCGTGGGTCGCGACACCCGCATGCCTGCGGGCATCCCCTACATCATCGTCAACGAGTTCGCCGAGCGCTTCTGCTACTACGGCATCAACGCGATCCTCGCGATCTACATGACGCAGTACCTGCGCTTCGGCGACGCCGAGGCGACGACCTGGCAGTCGCTGTTCAAGTCCGGCGCGTATTTTTTCCCGGTGGTCGGCGCGATCGTGTCCGACGTGTTCTGGGGCAAGTTCCGCACCATCCTGGTGTTCTCGGCGGCGTACTGCGCCGGCTGCACCGTCCTCGCGCTGGTGCCGGGCGAGAGCGGGCTGCTGATCGGCCTGTCGCTGATGGCGTTCGGCACCGGCGGCATCAAGCCCTGCGTCTCGACCAATGTCGGCGACCAGTTCACCGGCAGCAACCAGCATCTGATCGAGCGCGCGTTCAGCTATTTTTACCTGGCGATCAACGCCGGTGCCGCGATCTCGATCTTCTTCTGCCCGGTGCTGCTCAACAATCCCGACTACGGGCCGCGCTACGCGTTCGGCATGCCGGCGGCGATGATGTTTGTCGCGACCGTGGTGTTCTGGCTCGGGCGCCGGCGCTACGCGGTGGTGCCGCCGGCGGGCAGGGCCTGGCTGCGCGAGGTGCTGTCGCCGGAAGGCCTCAGGACGCTCGGCGGCCTCGCCATCATTTACCTGTTCGTCGCGTTCTACTGGTCGCTGTGGGACCAGTCCAACGGCCAGACCTGGACGCTGCAGGCGCAGTCGTCGCTGATGGACAAGAACCTCGGCTTCGGCATCACGCTGCTGCCGGCGCAGATCCAGATCGTCAACGGCCTGTTCATCCTCGCGCTGGTGCCGGTGTTCACCTTCGGCCTCTATCCGCTGGCGCAGAAATTCTTCCGGGTGACGCCGCTGCGCAAGATCGCCGTCGGCCTGTTCACCATCGCCGGCTCGTTCATGATCGTGTCGTGGATCGAATCGCGTATCCAGGGCGGCCACGTCGTCAGCGTCTGGTGGCAGATCCTCGCCTACGTCGTGCTGACCTGCTCGGAAGTGCTGGTGTCGATCACCGCGCTGGAGTTCAGCTACAAGCAGGCGCCGCTGAAGATGAAGAGTTTCATCATGGCGCTGTTCCTGCTGTCGACCAGCGTCGGCAATCTCATCACCGCCGGCGTCAACCATTTCATGGTGCGGCCGCTGCAGGCGACGGCGATCGACACCGGCGCGCAGACCTGGGTGCACCTGGCGGACGTGGCGAATCTCGTCGCCGGCCAGAAGATCGACTTCGGCGGCGACAGCGGCATCGTCGCCACCGAGGCCGGCGGCAAGCGCCATCCGCTGGCCGGCACCTACCTGGTCGCAAATGTCGATACCGCCGGACGTCGCGTCGAGCTGATGGACGTGGTGGCGCGCAAGCCGGTCGCCAGCAGCGGCCGCTTCGATGCCGCCAGGGCGCAGGTGTCGACCTACCGGCTGGTGGGTGCGCAGTATTTCAACTTCTTCGTGGTCCTGATGGCCGGCGTCGGCGTGTTGTTCATCGGCGTCGCCTTGTTCTATCGCGAGCAGGATCACGTGAGACAGGATGAGGGGCCATCGACCCGTTGAG
>DATMTG010000121.1:0-4279 GCA_035565075.1 Stenotrophobium sp. | reverse complement strand
CACAGGACGTCCGGCTTCGTCCTGGCTAACCTCGACCTGTCCCTCGAGATCGCCGGGCGAAGTCTGCACGTTGCCGCTGCGCGAAATCCTCGCCGATACCCGCCACTGTTTGAACAGCGACAACCTCAATTGCGGCATCATCGCCATGCCGTCGTTGAGCTCGACGTCGAGCGGCTGCTTCAGTGACCACTGCCCCGGCGCGAACTTCCTGACGGCCAGCGGCATCGGCGGACCGGATGCCGCCTTGGCGAACACGAACAACGTCGCGTCAGAGGGGATCTTGCGCGCAAGGTCGGCGGCAAGACTGACCTGCACATGCAGCGTGACGCCAGTGCGCGCGACGCCGGTGTCGGCACTGTGCATGGCCTTCTTCTGCGGCAGCGGCAAGCCGCTGAGCGATGAGAGTTCCTTCAGGCGCGCGTCCAGCGCCTGCGACAGATCCGGCGGCAGATCCTGGTCGCGCAGCTTGAGCCAATCGGTTTGCGCCTTGGCATAGGCTCCCGACTGCGCCGCCGCCAGGCCGGCATACCACAGGGCCTTGCCGTTATCCGGTTCGAGCTTGAGCGCCGCATCGAAAAGCTTTTCAGGACGCCCGGTCAGGTCGCGGTCGTGCGCCATCGCCAGGGCCTCGCCTTCCCCGACCAGGGTCTCGGCGGACTGGCCGTTGTTCAGCCGGTTCGCACGCTGGTAGGCCGACGCGGCATCGACATAGCGCTGCATGACGAAGTAAGAGCGGCCCAGCATGGCCCAGCCTTCGGCATCGTCCGGCGAGTCCTTCAGGCGCCGCTCCAGACGCTGCACCATCGACTGGATCATCAGCGACTGCGCCTGTTCCGGGTGCTCGGCCGCGAGCGTGATGTCCTGCTGCAGGTGCCAGCTCTCGCCGCGCCAGTACCAGAATGCCGCCAGCGCCGGCAGCAGCAGAGCCAGCGCCACGGCCAGCCTCCAGCCCGAACGATGCCGGCTCTGGGTTGCCGGTACCTGGGCATCCGCCAGCAGGCGCGCGGCGGATTCCTGCTGCATCGTCTCGACCTGGTCGGCGGCCAGGATGCCGGCGTCGACATCGCTGGCGATTTCACCCAGGCGCGTGCGGTAGGCCGCGATGTTTGCAGCGCGACGCTGCATGCGCTGGGCGCGTGCACGTCCCCACCAGGGCCGGGTCAGCAGCAGCATCGCCGCCAGCGTCAGCAGGCCCATCAACAAATAAGTCATGACGGTCGGTTCTCGTCCAGCAACTGTTTGAGTGCCTGCTCGTTCACCGTCACCGCCTTGCTCCTGCGATGCGAGCGCCGCACGAACGCCAGCGCCAGAGCCAGCGCCAGCAGCACCAGCAACAGCGGCCCCAGCCACAGCAGCAGTGTCAGGCGCTTGAACGGCGGGTTGTACAACACGAAGTCGCCGTAGCGGTCGGTGAGATATTTCAGGATCTGCGCATCGCTGCGGCCGGCGATGATCTGCTTGCGCACCTGCATGCGCATGTCGTTGGCGAGCGCAGCGGTGGAGTCGGCGATGGATTCGTTCATGCACACCATGCAGCGCAGTTCGCGCGTCAGCGCCTGATAACGCGCTTCCTGGGCAGGATTGAGACTGCCTTGCACGTCGGCGGCAAACGAATCCTCCGGCTGCGGACCGGCCGCAAGCGCGGCGCCCGTTCCCAGCCACAGCGCGAGGATCAGGACCAGCGACTGCTTCATCATCCGCGCTCCTTCAGCAGCGGCCGGATTTTTTCCTGCCAGACTTGTTCGGTCATCGGCCCGATCTGCTTGTAGACGATGGTGCCGCCGGCATCGAGCACGAAAGTTTCGGGCACCCCGTACACGCCCCAGTCGAGTCCGGCAGTGCCTTGCGCATCCTCGACCACGCGGCGATAGGGATCGCCGTGCCGCTTGAGGTAGTCGTTGATGTCGGCCGGAGTGTCCTTGTAGTCCATGCCGACGATTTCGACGCCATCCCGCTGCGCCAGCCTGAGCAGCAGCGGATGTTCGACCTGGCAGCCGACGCACCAGCTGGCGAAAAAATTCACCAGCAACGGCCGGCCCTTGAGATCCTGCGCGGTGTAGGTCGTGCCATCGGCCAGCAGCGGCAGGCTGAACGCCGGCGCCGGCTTGCCGATCAGCGGGCTCGGGACTTCGCGCGGATTGAGGTACAGGCCGACGCTGAACAGGACGATCAGGCCGACCAGCACGACTCCCGGAATCGCGTAACGCATCAGGCGTCAGCCGCCATCGACAGGGCGTCGTCTGCGGCGCTGCGCTCGACCGCACGCGACAGGCGGTAGCGACGGTCGGTGGCCGCCAGCAGCCCGCCGAGGAACATCAGCACCCCGCCGAGCCAGACCATGTGCATCATCGGCTTGAGATAGAGCCGCAGGGTCCAGTCGCCATTGTCCATCGGCTCGCCCATGGCGACGTAGAGATCGCGCAGCAAATTGAAATCGACCGCCGACTCGGTCTGCACCGAGCCGGTCGCGTCGTACAGGCGTTTTTCCGGATGCAGTTGCGCAATGATACGGCCGTTGTGCCCGATGCTGACGGTGCCGTAGTCGGACTTGTAGTTCGGCCCGAGGCGCGGGCTGACGTCATCCAGCATGAAACTGTACCCGCCCAGCGCCACGCCATCGCCGCCGGGCGTCAGCCGCGCATCGCGCTCGATGCTGTAGCCGCTGACGAAACAGATACCGAGCGCCCACACGCCCAGGCCGAAATGCGCCAGCGACATGCCCCAGACGCCGCGTGGAACGCCGCGCAGGCCGGAGATGAAATCGGATTTCGCGCGGATGCGCCGCCAGACTTCCTGCCCGGCGGTGACGATCGCCCACAGGCCGAGGAACGAGCCCGCCATCACCGGCAGCGACAACCGGTATCGCAACGCCAGCGGCAACAGCACGGCGATCGCGACCGCGACCAGCAGCGGCATGCGCAGGCGCCGCCAGACTTCGCCAACCCTGGCGCGTTTCCAGGAGACCGCCGCAGCCAGGCCGACCAGCAGCAGCAGCGGCGCGAACAGCGGGATGAATACCGCGTCGAAGTACGGCGGACCTACCGAAATCTTGCCCAGATGCAACGCGTCCACCGCAAGCGGGTAGAGCGTGCCGAGCAGCACCGAGGCGCATGCGGTGATCAGGAAGACGTTGTTGATCAGCAGCAGTCCCTCGCGCGAGAACAGGTCCATCTCGCCTTCACTGACCAGCTTGGGCGCACGCCAGGCGTAGAGCAGGAACGACAGGCCCAGCACGGTGCCGAGGAAGCCGAGGATGAAAATGCCGCGCGCCGGATCGGTGGCAAAGGCGTGCACCGATACCAGGATGCCCGAGCGCACCAGGAAGGTCCCCAGCAACGACAGGCCGAAGGCGATGATCGCCAGTAGCACCGTCCAGCTCTTGAGCAGCCCGCGCTTCTCAGTCACAGCGAGGGAGTGGATCAGCGCCGTGCCGGCCAGCCACGGCATGAACGAGGCGTTCTCGACCGGGTCCCAGAACCACCAGCCGCCCCAGCCCAGTTCGTTGTAGGCCCACCAGGAGCCGAGCGTGATGCCCAGCGTCAGGAACATCCATGCGGTCGTGGTCCACGGCCGCGTCCAGCGCGCCCACGCGGCATCCATACGGCCGGTGATCAGCGCAGCGATGGCGAATGCGAACGCCACGGAAAAGCCGACATAGCCCATGTACAGCATCGGCGGATGGCTGATGAATCCGGGGTCCTGCAACAAGGGATTCAGGTCGTGTCCGTCGGCCGGCACCGGGAACTGGCGCAGAAACGGATTGGACGTGAGCAGCATGAACAGCAAAAACCCGATACTGATGCAGCCCAGCACGGCCAGCGCCGTCGCCGCGATATCCGCCGGCAGCCGCCGGTTGAAAGTCGCCACCGCCAGCGTCCAGCCCGACAGGATCATGACCCACAACAGGAGCGATCCTTCGTGCGCACCCCATACCGCCGTCAGGCGGTACATCAGCGGCAGTTCGGAACTGGAATTGGCGGCGACGTAGGCCACCGAAAAATCCTTGCTGACGAAACACCACGTCAGCGACAGGTAGGCCGTGATCACCAGCAGGAACTGCGCCTGCGCGGCCGAAGTCGCCAGTGCCAAGGCGCGCCCGTCATGCCGCCACAGGCCATAGGCCGGCACCAGGACCTGGGCGATGGCGACGCCCAGCGCCAGGATCAGGGCAAAATGGCCGAGTTCGGGGATCATGGGGAGAGACTCGCCTGTTCCATGGATTTGAACGGCATGCAGGAATGCCTGCCATCCTTGCCCTTGAGCGCACTGGCCAGCTGCG
>DATMTG010000120.1:0-8932 GCA_035565075.1 Stenotrophobium sp. | reverse complement strand
GACGTCTCAATCGCCGTGCATGCCCGGGCGCCGATACTGCGCGCAATCGCTGCTGACGATTTTGCCGGTGTCGAGGTTCAGGGCCGTCAGGCACCCGCCCCAGACGCAGCCCGTGTCCAGTCCGTGCGCCTGCGCCTGTGGCCAATGCACCTGTCCCAGCGTCGACCAGTGGCCAAAGATGATTTCCGTGTCTGCCGATTTGCGTCCGGGCACTTCAAACCACGGCATCAATCCACGTGGTTGCGTGCCCGGAGCGCCCTTCGGTTTCATGTGCATGCGTCCTTGCGCATCGCAGTAGCGCAGCCGCGTGAAACAATTGACGATGAAGCGCAGCCGCTCGATGCCGTGCAGTCGCTCATCCCAGATGTCCGGTTGATTGCCGTACATCCGCTCAAAAAAATCCTCGGCTTGCGATCCGCCGATCTGCGTGCTGGCCTCGGCGGCCAGCTGCAACGCCTGCTCGGTCGTCCACTGCGGCGGCAGGCCGGCGTGAACCAGCAGGACGCCGGTGGCGGCGTCGTGGTGCGCCAGTGGCTGTTGCCGCAGCCAGTCCAGCAGTTCATCGCGGTCGGGGGCATCCAGCACTTCCTGCAAGGTGTCGCCGGCGCGCTGCGCGCTGCCGTGGGCCACGGCAAGCAGGTGCAGGTCGTGATTGCCGAGCACCGTAATCGCCGACGCGCCCAGCGATTTCACCCGGCGGAGGACCTTCAGGGAATCCGGTCCGCGATTGACGAGGTCGCCGGTCAGCAGCAGCCGGTCGCGTCCAGGCTGAAAATCGAGTTTCCGCAGCAGCGCCTGCAGCGCGTCATCGCAGCCCTGGATGTCGCCGATGGCGTAGGTGGTCATGGATTGGGTGTGGACAGGATCAGGATGATTTTATGCAAAACCTGCGCTCGGCACGCTTTTGCGCCCGCCGATAAACGGTACTGAACGACGCTGCCGGCTGCTTTGACGTGAAAGCAGACTCAGGTGATATTAACTGCACGCCCGCATTGGGCTGAATGGTCATCTGGAGAACGCTCATGTTGAAGGCTATCAAACAGTTTATTCGCGATGAAGAAGGCGCTACCGCCATCGAGTATGGCCTGATCATCGGCCTGATTGCAGTGGTGCTTGTTGCGGTTCTGCTCCTGATCGGGCCGAACCTCAATGACCTGTTTACCAAGGTGAATACCGGCCTGACCACCGCCAACGGCGGCTGATCCGGAATCGTTTCGTGGCGACTCACGCCCGTCAAGTTCGCCGGCAGTGATTTTTGCGCTGGCAATCTGGGCCTGCGTGATTGCCGGATTCGACTGGCGCCAGCGCCGGATTCCCAATGTGGCGCTGCTGCTGCTGCTGGTGCCGGCGTTGCTGGCACTGGCGGTCAACGGCAAGGGTCTGCTGGGAGTGTCGGCAGGAGCCAGCGCGCTGGGCCTGCTGGTTGGTGGCGGCATCCTGCTGCCCGGCTACGTACTCGGACGCATGGGTGCGGGTGATGTAAAGTTTGCCGGTTGCCTGGGGCTCCTGCTGGGGCCCTGGGCCACCGTCAAGATGCTGTTGGTGTTCGCGATCGCGCTGGGCCTGGTGTCGCTGGCGATGCTGCTGCACGCACGCTGGCGCCCCGGGAGCGGCACGCGGCGAATCGCCGCAGCGCCGGCACTGGTGCTGGGATTCATCGTGCAGTTGGGTTTTCCGCAGTGGCTGCCATGGAATGGATGAGCATGAACAGACGGAACGCGGGATACGCGATGCGCGCCGGGCAAGCCGGCGCAGCAGCGATGGAATTTGCGCTGGTGTTTCCGCTGCTGCTGCTGCTGACCTACGGCGTCATCGTTTATTCCTACATCTATGTGTTGCAGTCGTCGATCAACTACGCGGCGCAGGAAGGCGCGCGAGCGGCGGTCGGGGTCGATCCCACCGTCGCCGATGGCACGGCGCAGGCGGGGATCGCGGTGACCAATGCGCTGAGCTGGCTGCCGACCAGTCAAAAAAGCCTGTTGACCACGACCACCGCTGCCTGCACCGGCACTGGCGGTGATGCGCTCTGCCCCGCAGGCGCGACCGGTGTCGTGGTGCGGGTAACTTTCGGGCCGATCAGCAGCCTGTTCCCGACGATTTCACTCGGCGGGCTGATGGGGATCAACGCCGTGCCGCCGTTGCCCGCCCAGCTGACGGCGGTGGCGGTGGTCAGGACCTAGCAATGCCGGCGCTCTCCCGAGGGAGGGTTGTAGCTGTTTTCTGACGCGTGTCAGGGTATTTGCATATCATGATTGCCGTTATCATCCGATCTGGATCAGGGAGAGCAAGATGAGCAGCACGACGCTCAAGATCATCACGGTGGTACTGGTGCTGCTGGCCCTGTTGTTGGCGGGCGTCAGCTATCGCATGTTCCGTGGTTACGCCGTCCAGGCCCAGCAGGCCGATCAGAAAGCCAAGGAGCAGGCGGCCGCCACTCCGCAGGTGCTGGCGGTGGTGGCGCTGAAACCCCTGCCGGCCTACAAGCCGATCGACCGCGAGTCGGTGGCGCTGGTGCCGGTTGCGGTCAAGCCGACGCAGTATTTCACTTCGCTCGATGACGTCGTCAACCACGTGCCGCTGGTGGACATCGACGCCGGTGCGCCGGTGACGGCGCGCTATTTCAAGGAAGGCAACGTGCTGGCCAAGGTGATTCCGCCGGGGTATCAGGCGGTCTCTATAGAGGTCAGTGATGTCATCGCGGTGGGCGATTTCGTGCGGCCCGGCGATATCGTCGACGTCTTGCTGTACCTGCAAAACGGCGGCGAAAAGGTTCCGCCGCAGGCGCGGGTGTTGCTCAAGGATGCGCGCGTGCTGGCCTACGAGGATCGCATCATCGACCGCCCCGAAGGCATCAAGGATGATGGCAAATCGCCGCAGCAGGTCCGTCATCAGCGCACGGCGGTCTTGGCGGTTCCCGATGCGGATACCACGCGGGTGATGCTGGGCGTGAGCATGGGGCAGGTGCGACTCGCGCTGCACAGCCAGGCGCCGCAGACCGACCAGGGCGAACAGACCGCCGCCAATGGCCTGCCGCTGTCGCCCGAGGCGCTGGCCAGGGCCGCGGCGCAAAAGGTCCCGGACAAGGCCATCACCATCGACCAGCTCGGCCGCGTCAGCCCGCCGCCCTCCAAGCGCGCTGCGGTGTCGACGGTGGATGTCTATCTTGGATCGAAGCTTGAACATGTCAGAACTCACTAGGGCGCGCGCCATGAAAGCCAATCCTCTCAGCAGTGTCCGGTTCTCGCTCCTCGCGCTGTCCCTGGTGCTGGTATTGCCCGTCACGGCCCGGGCCGAGGCCCAGGACGCGGCGCAGAACATCATCCAGGTCGAGCAAGGTTCGCAACGGCTGCTGCGGCAACCGCACGGCATCGCGCGCGTTGCCGTGGGCGATCCGCAGATCGCGGATGTCAATGTCGTGAACAGGCATGAAGTGCTGATCAGCGGCAAGAAGCTGGGCATCACCAGCCTGATGGTATGGAAAACCAAAAATGGTCAGCCGGTGTTCAACCGCATCCGCGTGATCGCCGCAGTCGATCCGCTGCGCACCACGGTCAAGGACCCGGAACTCAAGGATGCCGTGATCGATCCGGGCCAACGGCTCGAAGGCCGTTTGCCGAATCTGCTGGCCTATCGCCGCGCCAAGATTGCCGCGACCCAGGGCAAGAAGGGCGCCGATGTCGTCGATCGCAGCCAGGTCGAGCTGGAGTCGCAGGTGATGACGCAGGTCAAGATTTCAGAGGTCAGCCGCACCACGCTGCAGCAGTACGGCCTCAACATCGGCAAGCTCGGCTCGAACGGACAGTACGGCAGCTTCACCGTGCCGGGCGCCGGCGCGGTGGCCGGGGCCGGCGGCATCACCGCGGCGCTGCCGGTGCAGAACGCCTTCAACATCGTCCTCGGCGATGCCACCAACAAGCTCTACAGCGCCTTGAGCCTGCTCGAGCAGAAAGGCCTGGCGCGCACGCTGGCCGAGCCGAGCCTGCTGGCGATGAGCGGCCAGACCGCGAGCTACCTGGCCGGCGGCGAGTTCCCGGTGCCGGTGACCCAGGGCGGCGCGACCGCCGGCGCGATCACGATCCAGTACAAGGAATTCGGCGTGCGGCTGAACATCAGCCCGACCATCCTGTCGCGCGATCGCATCGCGATGAAAGTGGCGCCCGAAGTCAGCGACCTCGATTTCTCGGCGGGCATCACGGTCGGCGGTGTTTCCGTGCCTTCGCTGCTGGTGCGCCGTACCGAGACCACGGTGGAACTGGGCGACGGCGAGACCTTCGTGATTTCCGGGTTGGTGTCGAGCAACCTGGTCAACAACGTCAACAAGGTGCCGTGGCTGGGCGACCTGCCGGTGCTGGGCGCGTTCTTCAAGTCCACCTCGATCAATCGGCAGGACAAGGAACTGATCATGATCGTGACGCCGCACCTGGTGCGGCCGCTGGCGCGCGGGGCTCAGGTGCCGCCGCTGCCGGGCGCGCGCTACGACAATTACGACCCCAGCTTCGCCCGTACGATGTTCCTGGAGCGGGGCAACTTCGATACCGGATTCAGCCAGTAAACGTGCCTGCCATGAAGACCCAGGCGATCATCGTCGCCAATGATCCGGCCTATCTGAACTGGTTGCAGTCCGCGGCGGCCGACGTCGAGTTCACCCAGGTGAGCCCGATGCCGGCGGACGATCTGGCCGGACATGTGCGCAGCCTGCCGCAGGCCGACATCGTCTTCTTCGAGTTCGGCGCCGACGGCATCGCGCAGCGCGTGCAGCTGGTCGAGCATTTTCTCGACCGGCTGCCGGACCTGCCGGTCGCCGGGATCGGCGCCGACAACAATCCCGACGTGGTGCTGGCCGCGATGCGTGCCGGTGCGAGGGATTTCTTCGTGCTGCGTCGCGACGATGCCAACGTCGTCGCCCTGCTCGGGAGGCTGCTGCGGCGCACGACCCAGGCCGCCGCCAGCGCCGCGGGACAGCAGCAGGGCAAGCTGTTTGCCGTGCTGTCCGGCAATCCCACGGCGACGATTGCCTACACCGCCGAGCATGTCGCGCTGGCCTGCGTCGAGCATCTGAAGCGTGGCGCCGATCGCGTGCTGCTGCTCGACGTGGCGGGCCCTGCCGGTGCGGCCGCGATTTTCCTCAACCTCAACCAGACCTACGGCGTGCTGGACGCGATCCACGACGCCTATCGCTGCGACCAGACGCTGGTCGACACCGCTTTCCCGAAACACGCCAGCGGACTTTATGTCCTGAGCCTGCCCGAGGACATGATCGGCACGCCGGCGATCGATGCCGATGAATTGCTGAAACTGCTGCAGGTGCTGCGCGGCCTGTTCAGCATCATCGTCGTGGCCTTCGACGGACATCTGCCGCTGCAGGGCATGACCGGCATCATCGCCCAGGCCAACCGCACGCTGCTGCTGACCGATCAGTCCATCATCAAGTCGCGCCACAACAAGTACCTGCTGCGTGCGCTGCGGCTGGAGGAATGCCCGCTGGATCGCACGGCGCTGCTGGTCAACGGCTATCACCGGCGGCAGGGACTGGAACCGCAGAACCTGGCGGAAATCCTCGACCTGCCCCTGTTCGGCACGCTCGGCGGCGAGCGCATGAACCACATCCAGGCGATGAACTCCGGCGAGCCGATCTTCACCGCCGCGCCGCGCGACGCATACTGTTCCGAAGTGCGGGCGCTGGCGTCGGCGCTGATGTCCGACAGGCCCCAGTCCGAGCCGGCGCAGCAGGGCCTGCTGTCGAGGCTGCTCAGTTGATGCGCGAGACCGGCATGGCGGTCGCGCGCGTCGGCAGGGCCGGCGGGGGGCGCGCATGAGCCAGGGAAATGCCGAGCAGGTGACGCGGTTCCGCCTCACCGACCAGTACCAGCAGTTCAAGAGCACGTTTCACCGCCATCTGATCCAGCAGATCGAAGAGCGCAATCTCGACATCGACCAGTGGGATGCCGGCAAGCTGGAGCGCTTCGTCACCGAGCAGATGCGGCGCTACGTGCTGGAGCAGAGACTGCCGGTCAGCCAGCGCGAGTCCGAGGCGCTGGCCCGCGACACGCGCGACGAGTTGATGGGTTTTGGCCCGATCCAGACGCTGGTCGACGACGACAGCGTCAACGATATCGTCGTCAACGGGCCCAACCACGTTTTCATCGAACGTGCGGGCGTGCTGTCGGTCGCGCCGGTGCGGTTCTTCGACGACAACCATGTCGTGCGCGTGATCCAGCGCATCCTCTCGCCGCTGGGTCGTCGCGTCGATGAATCGACGCCGATGGTCGATGCGCGCCTGCCGGATGGCTCGCGCATCAATGCCATCATCCCGCCGATTGCGCTCGACGGCCCGTGCCTGTCGATCCGCAAATTCCGCAAGATGGCGCTGACATCCGAGGACCTGATGCGCTCCGGAACGGCCAGCGCCGCGGCGCTGGACTACCTCAGGCAGCGCGTCGAAGGCCGCACCAATCTGGTCGTCATCGGCGGCACCGGCTCCGGCAAGACCACCTTCCTGAACCTGCTGTCGCAATGGATCCCGGCGGCGGAGCGCGTCATCACCGTCGAGGATGCCGCCGAATTGCGCCTGAACCACAGCCACGTCGTACGGCTGGAAACGCGGCCGCCGAATCTCGAGGGCGAGCGTGCCGTCACCGCGCGCGACCTGGTGCGCAACGCGTTGCGCATGCGCCCGGACCGCATCATCGTCGGCGAGGTGCGCGGCGACGAAGTGCTGGACATGCTGCAGGCGATGAACACCGGCCACGACGGCTCGATGACGACGATACACGCCAACAGCACGCGCGATGCGATCCATCGCCTGGAGCTGCTGGCCGGTTTTGCCGGCTACAACGGCAGCGAGCTGACGTTCCGCGGACAGGTCGCCAGCGCGATTCACCTGCTGGTGCACGTCGCGCGCCTGGCCGACGGCAAGCGTCGCCTGATGGCGATCAGCGAACTGCACGGATTGTCCGGTCATGAGCTGGACCTGCGCGAGGTCTTCCGCTATGACATCGACAGCGAGACGCATCACGATCTGCGGAGTGCCGCATGATCGCCGCGCTCGCCATGTTCCTGGTCGCGCTGCTGCTGGCGGGGGGCGGCATCGTGCTGTTCCTGCGTGCCGGCGCCGAGCAGCGGCAACGCGATGAACAGCTGCGCAGCCGCCTGCAGGGCACCGAAGAGACGGTCGGCGCCGCCGGGTTCATGCCGCGCGAAGCGCAGCTGAAGAATCCGGTCCTGCGCTGGGCCTGCCACCTGCTCTGGCGTTCCGGTTCCGAGGTCGAGCCGGTCACGGTCGGCAGGATTCTCTGGGTGCTGCTGGCGATGGTGCCGCTGACGCTGGTCATTCTCGGTTGGTTCGCCGGCCTGTTCGTGATCGGCGTGGTGGTGGCCACCGGTTTCGCACTGCTGACGCGGCAGGCGTCGGCGCGGCGCATGAAGATCATCGAGCAGCTGCCGGCGTTCCTCGAAAGCACCATGCGCGTGCTGGCCGCCGGCAACACCCTGGAAGAATCGATGGCCGCCGCCGCGAGAGAGAGCCCGGAGCCCCTCAAGCCGCTGTTCATGAGCGTCGGCCGCCAGGTGCGGCTGGGTGCGCCGATCGAACACGTGCTGATGGAGGTCGGCGAGATCCACCAGCTGCGCGACATCCGTGCGATGGCGCTGGCGGCGTCGGTCAACCGCAAGTTCGGCGGCAGCCTCAAGAACATCATCAAGAGCCTGATCCAGGCGATACGCAGCCGCGAGATGTCGGCGCGCGAGCTGCGGGCGCTGACTGCCGAGACCCGCTTCTCGGCCGTCGTGCTCGCCGTGGTGCCGATCGGCATCACGCTGTTCATCGCGATCCAGAACCGCAGCTACTACGCCAACATGTGGGCGGATGCCGGCGGACGCATCGCACTGATCGTGTCGGTGGTGATGCAGGTGCTGGGCATCTTCGTGCTCTGGCGCATGATGCGCTCCACCGAGGATACGACATGAGCCCGGACCTGTTTGCCGGCCTGATCGCCGCGGCCGTGGTGCTGTGCGTGCTGGCGATCGGCGCGGCCGTCCTGCTGGTGGTGCGTACGCGCCAGCAGGAGCAGTTGCAAAAGCGCCTGGAGCCAGAGGCGGCCACGGCGCACGACAATCTCGACCTCGACAGCAATCGCCCGGTCCTGCAAAAACTGGCGCGGCGCGGCAAGGCCATCGAGGGCTGGGTCGACAGCGACAACGAGAGCGCGCAACTGCTGGTGCAGGCGGGCTGGCGCAGCAGCGAGTCGCGGCTGGTCTGGTACGTATTCCAGGCGGTGCTGCCGCTGGTGCTGCTGGTGCTGGTCGCGTGTTTCTGGTTCTTCGGGCCGGCCAAGCTGCACCGGGTGATCGACCTGATCCTGGTCGCCTTCGCCGCGGCGGCGCTGGCGTTCCTGCTGCCGCGCTGGGTGTTGCGTGCGGCAGCGCAGCGTCGCCGCGACCGCATCAAGGCCGAGGTGCCGCTGTTCATCCACCTGCTGGTGATGCTGTTCGAGGCGGGACTGTCGCTGCGGCAGGTGTTCACCAGCATGGTCAACGAAGGCCGCGGCGTGCTGCCGGAACTGGGCAAGGAATTCGAACTGGTGCTGCGCCAGCTCGAGGCCGGCGCGGAAATCTCCGAGGTGTTGAAAAATCTCGAAGTCGCGATGAACGTCAGCGACCTCACCGGCGTGATCGGCGTACTGCGGCAGGTGGATCGCTACGGCGGCGAGATCCGCGGGCCGCTGCTGGAAATGCTGGGCGTGCTGGAAGAGCGGCGCAGCCTCGATCTGCGCGAGCGCGTGAACATTCTCTCCGGCCGCATGACGGTGGTGATGGTGCTGTTCTTCTTTCCGGCCCTGCTGATTTTCGTCGCCGGGCCCGCGTTCGTCTCCATCATCCGCGCCTTGGGCAACGTCAATGGCCACTGAGCATTTCCAGCGCCACCCGCTCTGGC
>DATMTG010000119.1:0-5295 GCA_035565075.1 Stenotrophobium sp. | reverse complement strand
GTAGCGGCTGGTGGGCGGGAAGTTCGTGCTCATCACGGCACTCCGGTGAGGCCGAGCGCGGACAACTGGCCGGCCGCGCCGCCGGCCAGGCGCTCCTTCTGCTGCAGGTAGCTCATGAACAGGCTGGCGGCCTTGTGCCCGGAGGGCACGTCGTTCACCGACAGCACGCGCAGGCCCAGGCTGACCTTGGCGCGGATCGGGTTCAGCGCCGTGTCGAACGCCTCCTCGGTGATGCTGAGCTCGGTGATGCGCACCGGCAGGATGCGCGTCTTGCTCCACACGAACAGCGCCAGCGGCGTCTCCATCGGCACGATCTCCAGCGTGCCGAACTGCGCCATCAGGTCGTTCGCCTGCAGTTGCCCGCTGGTGGGGTAGACCATCGTCTCCAGCGCGGCGAGCTGGGCGAAGATGCCGGACGTGGTGGCGCCGCTGTTCTGCTCCGGAAACTCCAACTGGTCGGTGGCGTCGATCTCCGCTTCCAGCTTCAGCGTCTCCACCGGCGGGCCCTTCAGGCGCAGCACCTCGGAACGATCGCCGCCGTCCGCGCTCACCGCCTGCACCTGCAGCGAGCGGGTCAGCGAGTCGGGGTTGTACTGCAACGCGATCACGCGCTGCACCGCCGAACTGTCGGCGTCGATCAGCACGATGCCGCCCTTGAGGATGCGCGGGGAACCGGGGAAGGCGCTCATGGCTTGCCTCCTCTACTCGAGGGCGGCGTGCCGCCATGTGCGGCGCCGCCACCGCTTGCGGCCGGTGGTGCGAGGTCGGTCTTGGTGACGTCGATGATGGTGACGTCGTGGCCGTTGAAGGTGCCCTTGCGAAACACGCGACGGATACTGTGCGAACCGATGATCGCGCCGTTGTAACCGTAGTCTTGTCGACACACCGATTCGCAGGAATCGAGATTGCGCGGATTGCGCGTGGCATCGTGCAGGAAGCTCACCCGTTCCGACTGCGATGTGTGGATATCGTAGAAGCGGTTGCGCATGGCCGGCTGCTCGGGTCGCACGCCGCGTCCACGCATCGAGGCGCCGATCGGGAAATGCGAGTGTCCGTTGCATGGACCTGGAACGGTGAGCGTGTCTGGACAGGTAGACGAAGTCTGCTGCACCGCTTCGACGACTTCGTTGCCGTCCCAGCTCGTGCTGTCCGGCAACACCTCCATGCGCGCGATGATACCCAGGCCCGAGAGATAACCCGCCTGCAAAGCGGCCTGGGTGTAGCTGGTGACCGTGTCGACGCGCGTGCCGGTGGGGTGCGCGCCCGGCGCGAGCTGCGTCCCGCCGCCGCGCGGTCCGTCGTTCACGGATTCCAGCGTGTCTGCGTCGGCATTGCCGTTGCGCGCCTCGCGCCTCGCGCTGACCGGTAGTTGCGTGAAGTCGCGCATCATCGCGTGCGCGTTTGGCGCGCCACGGATTTCGCCGGCCGGAGTCCGCGACGATCGTAGCGGCGTGGCTGGCTGCGTCGCGCTTGCCAGCAGCGCACGTCGGCAATCGGAGCAGCCGCACCGCCGCTTCACGCCGGCGAAGTGTGGGGGCGAGGGCGAGGACCGTCGGCTTCGCATGAAAGCGCTCATGGCACGTGTCCGTAGCCGAGCAGCTTGTCCATCCGGCTCAGCACATAGGAGAAGCCCTGCACGCGCGGGCTGCGGTTGCCTTCGATGGTGTAGAGCATGCCGTCCTGCACCGAGTGCACCAAGCCGACATGGCCCAGCCAGCCGGCCAGGCTCACTCGCCACCACACCACGATGTCGCCGGACTGCGGCAGGTAACCGCTGCCCGGCGCCGAGGCCCAGCCCTGCTGCTTGAATTCCGCCAGCATGCCGCGCGCGCTCGGCGTGTAGGCGAACGGCATCTGCGCCTGGTTGCCGCCGCTGGCTTGCAGATAGCACCAGCTGACGAAAGAGGCACACCACGCGTTGCCTTCGGCCACGCCCGCCGGCGCCAGGTACTTGCGCACGAACGGGCCGCAGTTGTTGCCACCTTGCTCGCAGGCGCCGGCCTTGAGCTCACCAATCGCCGCGGCCAGTGCCGCGCGGCCAAGCGTGCTGCCACCGTTCGTCGGCAGCACCGCGTAATCCATCGCCGTCGGCGTGTCGATCACGGGCTTGGGGTTCTGCAGGCTCCACCACGTCAACGGTCCGGCCACGCCGTCTACCACCAGCGGCTGGCCGTGCTGGTCTAGGTTCTGCGCCTGGAACGCGCGCACTGCCTGCCAGGTCTTCGTGTCGAAGGTGCCGCTGGCGTCGACCGCATAGCCGCGTTGCGTCAGCAGTTTCTGCAGCTGGGTGACTTGCGGTCCCTGGTCGTTCTTGCGCAAGGTATCCATGCTCATTGCCCCCGGCTGCCTGCGGCGCGCAGCGCCAAGAGGCGGTCAAATACCGATATTGCGCGCGGACGCGACGGCTGGCGTTCAATCGAGGCGGCTGAGCGATGGGTCATCATTGTTTTCCGCACTCTTCCTGCGGCACCCGTCGTTGGGGGGGCAAGGGCGACATGTTCGCGGCGGCATAACTGGCATCGGATTCGTCACAGCCCGATTTGGAGCTGGCAGGCACCGGCTCCTTGCCCATGACCTTGTCCTTGTGCAAAGCCACCTCGACCCTGCGCAGAAACGGAAAAACCTTTTCCCAACGCGGCCGGTTGGCGAGGCCGAGTCCCCGGGCGTCGCGCCCATCGACAAAAGCCTGTATGTCGGCCAATGCCTTCCGCCGTCGTTCGGGGTCGCCCCGCACGACATCATCAACGCCCAATGCATCCAGTCGCTGCTCGTCGCTCAGCGGTGCCAGCAGGCTCACCAATTGCGGCGTTAGATCCTTGTCGGCGGTTTCGCCTTGGCCACCGAGGTTTCCGAGCTGTTCGCCCTTGCCGACGGCTTCGGGCAACACCGCGTCAGGAGCCTTTTTGGCAGCCAGCACGGCCATTTGTGAGCGCGCGTAGTCGGCACGACGTTGGCTGAGTTCGACATTGCCCTTGAAGCCCGGCACAGGCGGGTGCGGAGCATCCTGCGAGCCTTCGGGCGAGGCATAACCCCAGATGTGCTCGACACTGAAGCCCTGGCCCAGCAAGCCGACAGCCGAAGCCACGCTACCGCCAAATGCCCTCTTGTCAGCCGGCGTGGTGCTGTTGTAGTTGAACAGCAGTTTCGTGGTCAGATCCTTCGCTGGTTCCTTTTCAATCGGTCGATCGTGCGCTTTGACATTTCTGGTGCATTTGTATTCCGGCAATGGCGGCGGACAGTCGCACTGGAAACAACGCACGGCAGGTGTCTTGTCCGGGCCGCCGAAGGTGCCCTTGATGCCGCCGCCGAACACCGGCGGACCTCCCTCCGTCGGCACGGTCACCGTGGGACCCAACGTGATGTTCTGTAGTGGGCCGATATTCGGCAGCGGTGCGTCGAGCCCGGCGGTTACATCCCCCTTGCTGCTTGATGGTCCGTTCACCCTCGATGTGTCGATCTGTTCATAACGCAGGCTGACCGCGAAATGCTCGGTCGCGACCCTGCCTTCCAGGGTGTAGGTCGTGGTCGATTGCAACGGCGTCTTGCTGAAGTCGGCCCCTCCCGTCACGGTGAAGCTCATCCCGTGCGGCGTGATCTTCAGCACGCCGCGCACGTTCAATTGCTGGCCGCCGGTGCCGACGGTGGTATTGCCCTGGACGGATGCCTGAAGGATGCCGTCCACGGTCAACGTGATATCGCCGGATCCGCTGATCGTCGCCTGGTCGAGCCGGTCGTCGAGAAGCGCGCCCGGATTGCTACCCAGTGTCGGATTGCTTTGCAATGTGGTGAGCAAACCCTTGGCCGACTCGATCACTTTGTCGTAGCTGATCTCGCCCTTGCTGCTAAGTTGGACGCGTCCGTTGCAGATGCTGTAACGCATGCCAATGGCATTGGCTTCCTTGTCCCAGTAGAAGATCTTGTCGCTAGGCGTTTTCTCGGTCTTTGCCTCGGAGGTGCAGGGTCGTTCGGTCACGGTGCGCACGATGTCCACGGTCGTGTTCTCGTCGATGCTGCGCTTGATGCTCTCCGACTCGCTGCCTCCGGCGGCGGTGCCGATACCCGTAGTTGCGCCGGGTTTCGCGTCACGTTGCAACAGCTTGGCTTGCACGCCGACAGCGGCCCCTCGACGTACGCTCGCCGTGCGTCCGGCCAGGGCGGCATCGGCCGCGACGTCGGCCTCGTGTTCCAGTGGCGACTCGGCGGCACCGATCTCGACCCTGCCCGTGGGGGTATCACTCGCGCCTTGCTGCTGCAGGGTATGACCGAGTTCGTGGGCGATCAGGCGCATGCCTTCGCGCTCCTGCGGTCGCCATTGGCCGGCGGCGAAATGAATGTGCTGGCCCACGGTGAAGGCGAGGGCATCAACGTTCCGTGCCGCAGCCTGACTCGCAGAGTCATGGTGAACGCGCACTTCGGCGAATTCGCTGCCGTACAGTGGTGCCAGCGAAGCGCGGATGTAGGCCGGCAGGCGCGTGCCGCCCTGCACGAGTCGGGATGTCATCGCATACGACGGCGGCGTCGAGGTGCGCCCTCCGCGGTCCGCTTCACGCTGCAGGCCGAGTTGTTTCTTGTTCCTGCATTCGGCGCATTCGCCGCCGTCGGCATGAGCGCCGCAGGCGCACTTGCGCTGCAACAGCCCGAGCGAGGGAGAAGCGGTTGTCCTCGACTTCGACGACGCATTGATCATGCACCCGGTCATGACCGTGTCCTCGCGCGGTGGCTGTGCGCGGGAGATGCAGCCATCAACGGCAGGCCCAGGCCCGTGCCGACCGCAGCGGCAATGCGTGCGCCGGGCGCTTCGCGCGGACTTCCGGCAGACACCGGTGGCAGGCGGTCGACTGCGCCAATGCCGCGCAGTTTGTCGATGGCGCCGGGCAGCGCCAGCTGTCGCGCCAGCGCGCGTTCGATGGCGGCGCGCACGCTTGCGGGGGGCTCGCTGCCGAGCACCGCCGCGTCCACCACCAGCCGCTCGATATGCAGCTCGATGCTCACGACTGGCCTCCCGCACTTTCCAGCCAGCGGAAGTCGGCCTCGTTGACCGGCTTGTCGAGCTTGCGGCATTCGCCGCGCACGGCGTCGAGCAGCAGCGGCATGGCGATCTGCGCGCCGGCGCTGGCGGCCATGAAGGCGGCGTTGAGCGCGATGCCCTGGATGCTGCCACCGGTGAGCGCGAAGCGTGCAAGCCGGTCCAGGTCCAGCGCGCCCACCGCGGCTTGCGGCGGGAATGCCGCGGCCCAGATCGCGCGGCGTTCGGCCACGCCGGGGAACGGGAAGTTGACGATGAAGCGCAGCCGG
>DATMTG010000118.1:0-2298 GCA_035565075.1 Stenotrophobium sp. | reverse complement strand
CCGGGCTTCTTGCGGACATGGGTCCAGCGATAGTCTTCGCTGCCGCTCCAGAATTTCCAGCTGTAGCCGCCGTGGCGCGAAAAATTGTATGTGAGCCGCACGCCCCAGACGGTGGCGACGACGGACATCAGCACCATGCGCGGTTCCATGCCGCCCAGGACCGTGGCAACCCAGGCGTAGAGCACCGGCACGATGCTCCAGAGCTTGTCCACCTGCGAAAAATTGCGGGTCAGCTCACCGACGACGAAGCACAGGCCGGCGATGATCAGCATCAGCAGGGTGAGGCTGCACAGCAGGTGCTGCTGCACTGCCGTCAGCGGCGGGTCGATCCGCAATGCCAGGAAGCCGGCAAGCAGCAATGAGCCGATCAGCATCGCAGCGGATTTGAGCATGGAACTTCCATCAATGCTCCCTCCCCCGCACGCGGGGGAAGGAATACAAACATCAGACCACCTGACCTTCTCCCGCACGGCGAAGAAGGAATTAAGCCATCCGCGTTACGCAGCAGCGCCCAGTCGTGCAGGCTGCTGTTGTGCTGCGGATGAGATGTGCCTGGCCGCGGCATAGCCGAACACCATCGCCGGGCCCAGCGTCGAGCCGGCACCGGCGTAGGTCGGGCCCATCACCGCGGCGGAGGTGTTGCCGATGGCGTACAGGCCGGAGATCACGCTGCCGTCCGCACGCAGCACGCGCGCCTGCGCGTCGGTGACCAGTCCGCCCTTGGTGCCGATCTCGCCCGGATACATCGGCACCGCATAGAACGGCGCCTTGACGATCGGCCCGAGGCAGGTGTTGGGCTTGACGCCGGGATCGCTGTAGTAGGTGTCGATCGCGGTTTCGCCCTTGTGGAACTCGGGGTCCACGCCGGCCTTTGCGTACTCGTTCATCTTCGCCACCGTCTGCTCCAGGGCGGACGCATCGACGCCGATCTTCGCCGCCAGCGCGCTGATGCTGTCGGCGCGGTAGTAGACGTTGTCGAGCCAGTCCTTGGGCAGTCTCGAATCCGGCTCGATCTGGCCCGGCAGGAAGATGCCCATCGGATACTTGTAGCGGAACGTCGCATCGAATACGAGCCAGCACGGCACGGTGCCGTTGCCCCTGGCGTCGTCGGCATACATCGCATTGCGGAAATCCGGGTAGGCCGCGGCTTCGTTGACGAAGCGCTTGCCTTTCTTGTTGACGGCGACGCAGCCCGGCATGCCGCGTTCGATGAACAGCGTGATCTGCTGTGCCGCGCCCGGCTTCCTGACCGTGGGCGAGCCCCAGACCATGTCCATGAAATCGAGCGCCGCACCGGCCGACTGTCCGGCGCGGATGCCGTCGCCGTGGTTGATCGGCGGCGCCGCGGTCCACTCGACCTTGGTCGGCCTGGCCAGATACTGCTCGCGCATCTGCTGGTTGGACTCGAAGCCGCCGCAGGCGAGGATCACGGCATGGCGCGCGCCGTAGCGCAGCCTGCGTCCCTGCTTCATGACGGTGATGCCGGTGATGCGATCGCCGTCCTGCACCAGCGTCTCCATGCCGGTTTGCAGCTGCAGCGGGATGTTCCTCTGCATCATCGCGTAGCGCAGCGCCGCGACCATGCCCTGCCCCAGCACCAGCCGGCGGTCGCGATGCGTGCGGCGGCGCCAGCCGAGGTCGAACCAGTACTTGAGCAGCATCTTGACGGTCAGCCAGACCCAGCCCGGCCCGCGCGAGAACAGGGTATGCGCCTCGATCTGGTCCATCGCGATGCGGCCCATCAGCAGCGTGCCCTTGAAGGATTCGCGCTGGTTGTCGAACTCGTCACCGAGCCGCGCGGCGTCGAACGCCACCGGCTGCATCGAACGCCAGCCGGCCTTGCCGCCCGGCTTGTCCGGGTAATAGTCGGGATACTTCGGCACGTTGTGGTACACCACGCCGAAGGTGGAGGCCAGGTAGCGCACCATCTCCGGCGCGTTTTTCAGGTAGGCCTCGATGCGTGCCTGCGGCACGACGTCGCCGATCACGGTCTTGAGATAGGTCAGGGCCTCTTCGTAGGAATCGCTGCCGCCGGTTCTGGCAATGTCGTCGTTGCAGGGGATCCAGATGCCGCCGCCGGACACCGCGCTGGTGCCGCCGTACTTGTCGGATTTCTCCACCACCAGCGCCGACAGCCCCTGCGCCTGACAGCACAGCGCGGCGGTCATGCCGCCGGCGCCGGAGCCGACGACGATCACGTCGAATTGCTGGTCCCAGTTCGATTGTTCGTTCGCGCCCATGCCTATCGAAACCTTTTTGTGTTGAAAGTCCCGGCCATGGATGGCCGGGTCTTGCACA
>DATMTG010000117.1:0-2403 GCA_035565075.1 Stenotrophobium sp. | reverse complement strand
GAAGTATGGGGCAAAAGCCGGAAAATTTGAACCGGCACTCGACAAGCGGGTTTGCCATAATGGCCGGGTCTGCGATGATGTCTTCACGGAAGTGCATGACATGTGTCCATGATGCCGCCGTAACAAGAATCAGCAGTAGGGGATCCCCGTGGCGCAACTCAAGTACCAGCTGCAACAAGCCTTTGAACGCTCGCAGGCCCCCCTGGGCTTTGCACCCGATCCCGCCGCGATGGAGCGCTTCCTCGGCCTGTGCCACCGCCGGCGCTATCCGGGCAAGACCGCGATCATCCGTCCAGGCGACCCGGCCAACACCTTGTACTACGTGGTGGATGGTTCGCTGGCGGTATGCACCGAGGACGAGCAGGGGCGCGAACTGATTCTTGCCTACATCAGCCGCGGCCAGTTCATCGGCGAAATGGGACTGTTCGTCGAGCAGGCCCAGCGCGAGTCGATGGTGCGCACGCGCACCGCCTGCGAGATGGCCGAGATCAGCTACGAGCGACTGTTCCAGCTGATGGAAGGCCCGCTGCGCGAGGAATGCCCGAAGATCCTGTTCGCCATCGGCGCCCAGCTCACCAACCGTCTGCTGCGCACCTCGCGCCAAGTCAGCCGGATGGCCTTCATGGACGTCACCAATCGTATTTCGCGCACCCTGCTCGACCTGTGCCAGGAGCCGGATTCGATGACTCATCCGGACGGCACCCAGATCCGCATCTCGCGTCAGGAAGTCAGCCGCATCGTCGGCTGTTCGCGCGAGATGGTCGGCCGCGTGCTGAAGCAGCTGGAAGAGCAGCGCATGATCGACGTGTCGGGCAAGACCATCGTGGTGCGCGGCACACGCTGAGCGTTCGCGAAGTTCGACGGGGCGCCACCCGAACCGGTTTCCCATGAAGACTGGTCGCGATGGCGTTCCGCCGTCGATGGCGAGACAGCCCTTGGCTATGCTCGCGGTCGGCGCCCTGGGCGTGCCGATCAGCCTGGGCCAGCTGACGCAGTCGCTGCTGCCGTAGCGCGGGCACGGTCCACCGGCTCTTGGCCAACCTTCGGGGTCTGTCAAAAAGCCGGCGGCGCTGCCCGCCTAGAACCACTCCACGCGGGTGACCGTGCGTCCCAGGGCCTTCTCGACTTTCTTGCACAACGTCGGCGTGCCGTTGACCAGCACCGCCTCGACTGCCTGTTGCAGCATCGCCACGTCATACATCGAATCGCCGTACGCCAGCTGCCACTCGGCAACCCCGTGCTCGGCCAGCGACGTCACCTTGCGCCGGCCGACGTTGTGCCGCAGCGGACGCATGCCGAGCCAGCCGGGGCGCAGCTGCGAGGCCACCACTTCAAGCCTGGTCAGACCCAACTGCTCGAGAATGCCGCTCACCAGCGCATGCTCGCAGCCGGTCACCACGATCACCCGATCGCCCTGTGCCTGATGCCGGCGCAACGCCTGCAGACCGTCGCGACAGAACAGCTTCGGTCGACGCACCAGATGGGCGGCGAAGCTGTTGGCGATGGTCTGATAGCGCTGTTCGCGCAGGCCGAGCAAGGCAATGCGCACCAGCGTGCGCACCGGCCAGCGACGCGAGAAAGGCAGTTGCAACAGCAGCAGCGGCAACGCCAGCACGGCAAGACCCTTGCGCCACCACGAAGCGGCATAGCGGTGGCGCATGAACAGATGGAACGCGTCGCCGTGGATCAGCACGCCGTCGAAATCGAACAGCACCACGCGCAAGGCAGTCGCCTGCTCAACGGCAGGCAACAGGCTTTCCGGTTCCGGCATGGCAGTCACGGTATGGCGAACAATCGCCGCAGCTCGCTGCCCGGATCCTCGGCGCGCATGAAGGCCTCGCCGACCAGGAACGCCTGAATGCCGCCCTCGCGCAGCCGCGCCACATCTTCCGGTGTGTGGATGCCGGACTCGGCCACCAGGATGCGGTCGTATTCCATCAATTCCTGCAGCGCCAGCGAGGTTTCCAGCGAGGTCTCGAAACTGCGCAGGTTGCGGTTGTTGACGCCGATCAGCGGCACCGGCAAGGCCAGCGCGCGCTCCAGTTCTTCCTCATCGTGCACTTCGCACAGCACGTCCATGTCCAGCTCGGCCGCCAGCAACGACAGCTGCAGCAACGCATCATCGTCCAGTGCCGAGACGATCAGCAGGATGCAGTCCGCGCCGATCGCCCGCGCCTCGTACACCTGGTACGGGTCGATGATGAAATCCTTGCGCAGCACCGGCAGTGAACAGACCTCGCGCGCCTGCTGCAGGAACGCCTCGCTGCCCTGGAAGAAGTCGCTGTCGGTCAGCACCGACAGACAGGCGGCACCAGCGGCCGCGTAACTCGCCGCGATCGCGGCCGGGTCGAAGTCACTGCGGATCAGGCCCTTGCTCGGGCTGGCCTTCTTCACCTCGGCAAT
>DATMTG010000116.1:0-8043 GCA_035565075.1 Stenotrophobium sp. | reverse complement strand
GATCTTTACCGCTGATCAACAAATCTTCAGCCGCAACTGCCGTCCAATACCTGTGAGAACGGTTGCGGCAAAACAGGAGATCGAAGATGCGCAAGTTCATGCTCATTCCCGCCGTGCTACTGGCAGCAGCGGCCACGGTTGCTTACGCGCAGGATGGCCCGACATCGAGCGGCGAGCCGCAGGGCCATGGGCATCACCATCGCCCAGGGTCGCCGTTCATGCACGAACTGCATGCGCTGAACCTCACGGACAGCCAGAAGGCGGACATCAAGCAACTGGTCAAATCCAGTTTCAAACAGATGAGGCCGCGCATGCAGGCTGCACGCAAGCAGCGCCTCGCGTTCGAGGCGCTGGCGCCGGATTCGGCGGATTACGACCCGGCGGCGCAGGCGCTGGCGCAGACCGAGGCCAGCAATGCCAGTGCACGCGTGCTGCAACTGACTGCGCTGAAGCGGCAGATCTATGAGCGGCTGACGCCGGATCAGAAGCAGAAGCTGGCGGCCCTGGAGGCCAAGCGTCAGGCAAAGATCGCCAAGTGGCGTGCGCAACACCCGCCACGCGGGGGGCAGGAGAGCGATTGATCCGCTGGCGCGTCGATCGGGATTCGCAGGGACCAGGCCGGCATGACCGACGCGTGCGCCCGCGCAGGACCTGAATGATTTACGCCTGGCCTGAACGGGGCTGTGTCCACGTCAGCCACAGCGCCAGCGCAGGCAGGACGAAAACCCCGGGAATGTCGCCGACCAGGTGATCGAGGCTTTCACGGCCGGCCAGACCGTCCCAGATGTGGGTAAGGGCGTGCAGCGTCAGGAAGATCGTGGCGAGCTGCGTCGCAGCGCGCGCCTGTGTGTCACGAAGCATCCACAGGAAGGCGCCGCCACTGACCAGATAGGCGCAACCGATGTCGCGTACGAAGTGCGGGTTGAACGGCCCCGTGTCCGGCACGCCGGGAATCAGGTGATACCAGAATTCGGGCGCGGCCAGCATCAGCAGGCCGTTGGCCAGCAGGATCAGGGCCAGCAGCAGGGTCAGCGTGTTGCGCAGGCTCATTTCCCGTGAAGTTCCGTGTCGCCAGCATATACGAATCAGCCGCCTCCGCCGCGATGCGCCTGGCGAAAGGCCATTACGCGGAGTGATGTCCGCAGTCACCGGCCGTGTTTCCGCGGCCACGGCCGATAGAGCCGGTCTATGGGCCCGATGGAAACAACCAACTTGTCGATCGGGAAAGCATGGTGCTACGGTGCAAACCCCTGCACACGATCACAAGGAGAATAATGATGACGAAGATCATTGGACCGCATCGACTCGGACCGCTGACGCCTCTGGTCGGCGAGTGGGAAGGTAATGTTGGCGTCGACCTGTCGTATCACAACAGGGAAGACGAGACCTCCGAGACAACTTACTTCGAGAAGGCCTGGTTCAAGCCGATTCCGCTGCAGGAAAACGGCAAGCAGCGCATCGAAGGTGTGAAATACGGCATGGTGGCCTGGCGACATGGCGAGGAAGCGATGGACCCCTTCCACGACGAGATCGGCTACCTGCTGTGGGACAGCCAGCATGGGCAGATCATGCGTAACGTCGTGTTCGGGCGCGGCATCGCGATTCTCGCCGGCAGCGACGCCAAGGTCGACAGCAAGTCGCTGCATTTCAAGGCAACGCCGGGCAGTCCCAACTACGGCATCCTGCAGAACAAGTACCTGTCCGAGCGCGCGCAGTTGATGGGATTCGACAGCACGTTCACGATCAATGCCGACGGTACGTTCAGCTACACCTCGGACCTGGTGCTCAAGCTCGCAGCGATCGGCAAGGAGATGCACCACACGGACCGCAACACCCTGCGCAAGGTGGGGTAAGGCCGGGCGGGATTCCGGGTCTTTCCTCCGGGGCAAACAAAAAGCCCACGTCTCCGTGGGCTTTTTGCTGTGCAGCGCCAGCCGGAGCGGTCAGCGCGGCAGGTCGGTAGCCCCCATCAGGAACTCGTCGGCGGCGCGTGCGGCCTGGCGACCTTCGCGGATTGCCCAGACCACCAGCGACTGGCCGCGCCGCATGTCGCCTGCGGCAAAAACCTTGTCGACGGAGGTTTTGTAACAGCCATCACCGTCGGTGGCGGCCTTGGCATTGCCGCGCGCGTCCTTGTCGACGCCGAACGCATCGAGCACCTGTGCCAGCGGCGCGGTGAAGCCCATCGCCAGCAGCACCAGGTCCGCCTTCATCTCGAATTCCGAACCCGGCACCTCGCTCATCTTGCCGTCCTTCCACTCGACGCGGCAGGCGATCAGTTTCTCGACCTTGCCATTGCTGCCTTCGAAGCGCTTGGTGGCGACCGCCCAATCGCGTTCGCAGCCTTCCTCGTGCGAGGACGAGGTGCGCAGCTTGATCGGCCAGTAGGGCCAGACCAGCGGCTTGTTCTCCTGCTCGGGTGGCTGTGGCAACAGCTCGAACTGGGTGATGCTGGCGGCACCCTGGCGGTTGCTGGTGCCGACGCAGTCGGAACCGGTATCGCCGCCGCCGATCACGATCACATGCTTGCCGCCGGCCAGGATCTGATGCTTGACCTTGTCGCCGGCATCGACCTTGTTCTGCTGCGGCAGGAATTCCATCGCGAAGTGAATGCCCTTCAGCTCGCGCCCGGGCACCGGCAGGTCGCGCGGCGTCTCCGAGCCGCCGCAGAGTATGACGGCATCGAAATCCTTCTTGAGCTGCTCCGGCGAGATCGTCGCCTTGGCCTCGTTGTTGATATGAGCGGGGCAATCGCTGCCGATGAACACGCTGGTGCGGAAAGTCACCCCTTCTGCCTGCATCTGCTCGACGCGGCGGTCGACGCTGGACTTGTCCAGCTTGAACCCGGGAATGCCGTAGCGCAGCAGGCCGCCGATGCGGTCGTTCTTCTCGAACACGGTGACGTCGTGACCGACGCGCGCGAGCTGCTGGGCGGCGGCCATGCCGGCCGGGCCGGAGCCGACCACGGCGATTTTCTTGCCGGTCTTGTGCGCAGCCGGTTGCGGCTTGACCCAGCCGTGTTCCCAACCCTTGTCGATGATGAAATGCTCGATCGACTTGATGCCCACCGGGTCGTTGTTGACGTTGAGCGTGCAGGCCGCTTCGCAAGGCGCGGGGCAGATACGGCCGGTGAAGTCGGGAAAATTATTGGTCGAATGCAGGGACTGCAACGCCGCTTCATAGTCGCCGGTGTAAACCAGATCGTTCCAGTCGGGAATGATGTTGTTGACCGGGCAGCCGCTCATGCAGAACGGCGTGCCGCAGTCCATGCAGCGCGCACCCTGGACCTTGGCCTTGTCGTCGGCCAGCGTCAGCACGAATTCCCTGTTGTTCTTGAGCCGCTCGGCGACCGGCAGATACGACTCGTCCTGCCGTTCGAATTCCATGAAGCCTGTGATCTTACCCATGATGACCTCGATCTATTGCGCGTGCGGATTCATGCCGTGACGGCAGCTTTTGCGGGAGCGGCGGCCGTATCGCTGGCCGCGTGTATCTCGCCGAGCGCGCGCTTGTATTCGTGCGGGAACACCTTGACGAATTTCCTGCGGCTGTTGGCCCAGTCGTCCAGCAGGTTGCGCGCGCGCGTGCTGCCGGTGAGCTTGAAGTGGCGCTCGACCAGCTTCTTGAGAATGACCTCGTCGGTCTGCGCCGCCCCGCCGCGGATTTCGTGGTGCCACAGTGCGCGATCCAGGCGGCTCTCCTGCTCGGCGCTGCTCTGCAACGGTTCCAGCGCCACCATCGCCATGTTGCACTTGCCGGCGAAGGCACCATCCGGATCGTAGACATAGGCGATGCCGCCGGACATGCCGGCGGCGAAATTGCGCCCGGTCGCGCCGAGCACGACGACGGTGCCGCCGGTCATGTATTCGCAGCCATGGTCGCCAGTGCCCTCGACCACCGTCACCGCACCGGAGTTGCGCACGGCAAAGCGCTCGCCGGCGACGCCGTTGAAGAACGCCTCGCCGCTGATGGCGCCGTACAGCACGGTGTTGCCGACGATGATGTTGTCGACCGCGCGGCCGCGGAACTCGGTATTGGGCCGCACGATGATGCGGCCGCCCGACAGGCCCTTGCCGACATAGTCGTTGGCTTCGCCGACGATATCCAGGGTGATGCCATGCGCCAGGAACGCGCCAGCCGACTGACCCGCCGTGCCCTGCAACTGGATGTGGATGGTGTCGTCGGGCAGTCCTTCGTGACGGTATTTCTGCGCGACCACGCCGGAGAGCATGGCGCCGACCGTGCGGTTGAAGTTGCCCACCGGCGAGATGAACGATACGCGCTCGCCCTTGTCGATGGCGGCCCTGGCCTGTGCGATGAGCTTGTGGTCGAGCGATTTCTCGAGACCGTGATCCTGCTCCTCGGTGTGGTAGCGCGAGGCGGCATCGGGCGCTTCCGGCTGGTAGAACACGCGGCTGAAATCCAGCCCTTCGGCCTTCCAGTGTGCGATCGCCCTGGTCTGGTCGAGCAGGTCGGAGCGGCCGATCAATTCGTCGAACTTGCGGATGCCGAGTTGCGCCATCAGCTGCCGCGCTTCCTCGGCGACGAAGAAGAAATAATTGACGACGTGCTCCGGCTTGCCGGCGAATTTCTTGCGCAGCACCGGGTCCTGCGTGGCGACGCCGACCGAGCAGGTGTTGAGGTGGCACTTGCGCAGCATGATGCAGCCCTCGACCACCAGCGGCGCGGTGGCAAAGCCCATTTCATCGGCACCCAGCAGCGCGGCGATGACGACGTCGCGGCCGGTTTTCATCTGGCCGTCGGCCTGTACGCGGATGCGGCTGCGCAGTCCGTTGAGCACCAGCGTCTGCTGGGTTTCGGCCAGGCCCAGTTCCCAGGGGGCGCCGGCGTACTTGATGGAGGACTGTGGCGACGCGCCGGTGCCGCCGTCATGGCCGGCGATGACGACGTGATCGGCCTTGGCCTTGGTGACGCCAGCGGCGACCGTGCCGACGCCGACTTCGGCCACCAGCTTGACCGAAATCGAAGCGCGCGGATTGGCGCTCTTGAGATCGTGAATCAGCTGTGCGAGGTCTTCGATCGAGTAGATGTCGTGATGCGGCGGCGGCGAAATCAGGCCGACGCCCGGCACCGAGAAGCGCAGGCGCGCGATGTACTCGGAGACTTTCTTGCCCGGGAGCTGGCCGCCTTCACCGGGCTTGGCGCCCTGCGCCATCTTGATCTGGATCTGGTCGGCGGAGTTCAGGTACTCGGTGGTGACGCCGAAGCGGCCCGCGGCGACCTGCTTGATGCGCGAGCGCAGAGAGTCGCCGGCCTGCAGCGGGATGTCGGCCTCGACCTGGTCGTGGCCGATGACCGAGGCCATGGTCTCGCCCTGCTTGATGACGCCGCCTTGCAATTCAATGCGGTAGCGCACAGGGTCTTCGCCGCCCTCGCCGGTGTTGGACTTGCCGCCGATGCGGTTCATCGCCACCGCCAGCGTCGCGTGTGCCTCGGTGCTGATCGAGCCCAGCGACATGGCGCCGGTGGTGAAGCGCTTGACGATTTCCTTGGCTGGTTCGACTTCGTCCAGCGCAATCGCCTTGCTCGGATCGAGCTTGAACTCGAACAGGCCGCGCAAGGTCAGGTGACGCTTGCTCTGGTCGTTGATGATCTGCGCGTATTCCTTGTAGGTGCTGTAGTTGTTGGCGCGAGAGGCATGCTGCAGCTTGGCTATCGCATCCGGCGTCCACATGTGCTCTTCGCCGCGCACGCGCCAGGCGTATTCGCCGCCGGCGTCGAGGAAGTTTTTGAGCACCGTATCCTTGCCAAATGCCAGCCGGTGCAGGCGCAGTGCTTCCTCGGCGATTTCGAACACGCCGATGCCTTCGATGTTGGAGGGCGTGCCGCGGAAATACTTGTCGATCAGCGCGCGGTTCAGGCCGATGGCCTCGAAGATCTGCGCGCCGCAGTACGACATGTAGGTCGAGATGCCCATCTTCGACATCACTTTCATCAGGCCCTTGTCGATGGCCTTCTGGTAGTTGTAGACGACCTTTTCCGGCGTCAGTTCGCCGGGCAGGGTCTTCGCCATTTCTACCAGCGTATCCATCGCCAGGTACGGATGGATGGCTTCCGCGCCATAACCGGCCAGCAGAGCGAAATGATGCGTGTCGCGGGCCGAGCCGGTTTCGACCACGAGCCCGGTGGCGGTGCGCAGGCCCTTGTCGACCAGGTGCAGATGGATCGCGGCCGTCGCCAGAAGAGCAGGAATCGCCATCTGCTCGGCGTCCATCTTGCGGTCCGACACGATCAGGATGTTGTGGCCGGACTTGATCGCGTCCACCGCCTTGGCGCAGAGCGACGCCAGACGCGCTTCGATGCCTTCCTTGCCCCAGGCAACCGGGTAGCAGATGTTCAGCTCGAATGATTTGAACTTGCCGTCGGTGTAGGCGCTGATCTTGCGCAGCTTGGCGATGTCGGCGTAGCTGAGCACCGGCTGCGACACTTCCAGCCGCAGCGGCGGATTGACGTTGTTGGTGTCCAGCAGGTTGGGTCGCGGTCCGATGAACGACACCAGCGACATCACCATGGCTTCGCGGATCGGATCGATCGGCGGATTGGTGACCTGCGCGAACAGCTGACGGAAATAGTTGTACAGCGTCTTCGGTTTGCTGGACAGAACCGCGAGCGGTGAGTCGTTGCCCATCGAGCCGATGGCTTCTTCGCCGCTCACGGCCATCGGCCGCAGCAACATGCGCAGGTCTTCCTGCGAGTAGCCGAAAGCCTGCTGGCGGTCGAGCAGCGAAGCGACGGGCGGCGCGGTTTCGGCGGGAGCGGCCTTGAGCGCGTCGAGCTTGATGCGCACCGCCTTGATCCAGGCCTTGTACGGCTTGGCAGCGGCGTAACTGCTCTTGAGCTCCTCGTCGCCGATGATGCGGCCGGCCTCGAGATCGATCAGGAACATGCGGCCCGGCTGCAGGCGCCACTTCTGGGTGATCTTGGAATCGGGAATCGGCAGCACGCCGGATTCGGAGGCCATCACCACCAGATCGTCGTCGGTGACGATGAAGCGTGCCGGACGCAGACCGTTGCGGTCGAGTGTGCCGCCGATGTAGCGGCCATCGGTGAAGGCCAGCGCGGCCGGACCGTCCCACGGTTCCATCATCGCCGCGTGGTATTCGTAGAAGGCGCGGCGGTTTTCGTCCATCAGCGTGTGGTTTTCCCACGCCTCCGGCACCATCATCATCATCGCCTGCGCGATCGGGTAGCCGGCCATCACCAGCAGTTCCAGCGCGTTGTCGAAGCAGGCGGTGTCCGACTGACCTTCGTAGATCAGCGGGAACAGCTTTTTCAGGTCGTCGCCGAGCACGGCGGACTTCATCACGCCTTCGCGCGCGCGCATCCAGTTGAAGTTGCCCTTGACGGTGTTGATCTCGCCGTTGTGCGCGATCAGGCGATATGGATGGGCCAGCGGCCACTCGGGGAAAGTATTGGTCGAGAAACGCTGATGCACCAGCGCCAGCGCCGAGTCGCAGCGCGGGTCTTGCAGGTCCTTGTAATACACGCCGACCTGGTCGGCGAGCAGCAGACCCTTGTAGACCACCGTGCGCGCGGACATCGACGCCACGAAATATTCCTTGCCGTGAATCAGCTTGAGCGCCTGGATCGCGTGGCCGGCGGACTTGCGGATGACATAGAGCTTGCGCTCCAGCGCATCGGTCACGGTGATGTCGTGGCCGTCACCGATGAAGACCTGGCGGATCACCGGCTCCTTGGCGCGCACGGCCGGCGACATGGGCATGTCGCGATCGACCGGCACATCGCGCCAGCCGAGCACGATCTGGCCTTCGGCGTGGACCGCGCGCTCGATTTCCTGCTCGCAGGCGATACGCGAGGCATTTTCCTTGGGCAGGAACACCATGCCGACGCCGTACTCGCCGAGCGGCGGCAGCTCGACGCCCTGCTTGGCCATTTCTTCGCGGTAGAGCTGGTCCGGCAGCTGGATCAGGATGCCTGCGCCGTCGCCCATCAGCTTGTCGGCACCGACCGCGCCACGGTGATCGAGGTTACGCAGGATCAGCAGGCCCTGCTCGATGATCG
>DATMTG010000115.1:0-3448 GCA_035565075.1 Stenotrophobium sp. | reverse complement strand
GGCAGCCGACGCAGATCATGGAAGACCTGAAGGCAAAGGCCCGGGATGCGGGGCTGTGGAACCTGTTTCTGCCCGAATCCGAACGCGGTGCAGGCCTGACCAATCTCGAATACGCGCCGCTGTGCGAGATCATGGGTCGGGTGATCTGGTCGCCGGAAATCTTCAACTGCTCGGCGCCGGACACCGGCAACATGGAAGTGCTGGAGCGCTATGGCACCGAGCAGCAGAAAAAAGACTGGCTGGAACCGTTGCTCGAAGGGAAAATCCGCTCGGCGTTCGCGATGACCGAGCCGGACGTGGCGTCGTCGGACGCCACCAACATCGCCAGCCGCATCGTGCGCGATGGCGATGATTACGTCATCAACGGTCGCAAGTGGTGGACTTCCGGCGCCAACGATCCGCGCTGCAAGATTTTCATCTTCATGGGCAAGACCGACCCGAACAACGCCAGCCGCCACAGCCAGCAGTCGATGATCCTGATCCCGCGCGATACGCCGGGGGTGAAAATCCTGCGGCACCTGCCGGTGTTCGGCTACGACGATGCGCCGCATGGGCACGCGGAGATCCTGTTCGAGAACGTGCGGGTACCGGCAAGCAACATCCTGCTGGGCGAAGGCCGCGGCTTCGAGATCGCGCAGGGACGGCTCGGACCGGGTCGTATCCATCACTGCATGCGCCTGATCGGACTGGCAGAGCGCGCGCTGGAGAGAATGTGCAAGCGCTCGCTCAGCCGCGTGGCTTTCGGCAAGCCGGTCGCGGCGCAGACGGTGACGCTGGAGCGCATCGCCGAGTCGCGCATCCTGATCGATTCGGCGCGCCTGCTGACGCTGAAGGCGGCTTACATGATGGACACCGTCGGCAACAAGGTCGCGGCCAAGGAGATCGCGATGATCAAGGTCGCCGCGCCGAACATGGCCTGCCAGGTGATCGACTGGGCCATGCAGGTGCACGGTGGCGGCGGCGTCACCGACCAGTTCGGCCTGTCCTATGCGTTCGCGCAGGCGCGCACCCTGCGCTTCGCCGACGGTCCTGACGAAGTGCATCGCAACCAGATCGGCAAGATGGAACTGGCGCGCCACATGTCGGCCGATGCAATCGCCGCGCTCAAGGCTAGTCGCAAGTAGCCCTCTGAAACAAAAATCCCCGCGTGAGGCGGGGATTTTTGCGTGATGTCAGTGCGCCGGGTTTCAGCGGTTCTCGGTGCGCTCCCACATCTCCAGATAACCCTCGGCAGAGTTGTAGAGCGTGTCGAGTGCGTATTGCGCCTCGGCCTGGCCGCCATCCTTCTCGGCCTGCACACGGACTTCCTCGACCCAGTCGGCCTTCTGGCCATAGGTCGCGCTGCCTTCGGCGTTGTCGTCGAACGTACGCTTGCCGGTGACTTCGCGATCGAACTTGATCGGTGCGATGCCGGCAAACTGTGACGTCCAGTCGTCGCCCTGGAACAAGGTGAACGGGTAGGTGATCGGCGTCTTTGGCGGGCCCGCTTGGATCGCGAGGCCATTGGTGTCGGCACCGTAGCCCATCGCGAAGAAATACTTAGGATTGCGCAGCGGCGTCAGCTTCTTGAGCGTGCCGAGCCAGCATTCGCCGTTGCAGTGCATCGGGTAGATCAGGCCGCCGTCGTCGATGATGCGTTTCGCCTGGTCCATGCTGATGCCGCCGTGGCCGCCGTGCGCCGAGATCACCGGGTAGACCGGCGTCTGCTGTTCGGCGATGTCGAGCAGGTCGCCCTTGATCTGCAGCGACATGTGGTCGATGTCGAGCACGATCTTTTTCTTCATCATCTGCTGGATGGCGTAGCGGCCGAGGTCGGTCAGCCCGCGGTCATTGCACTGCGCGGTGCTCGGGTAGACCGGCAGGCCGACGCCGGTGACGCCGGCCAGGCCGAGCAGGGCGCTGGTCAGCGGGTCGGTGATGCCGGTCGGGTCGGAGGTGGTCATCACCGAGCCGGGGTTGTAGAAGTAGCCATCCTTCTCGACCGGGCAGTTGTGGGTTTTCCAGAAGCTGCCGGTATCGAGGAAATTGCCGACGTTGAGGATGTTGCCGTTGAAAATGCCGTTGCCGCCGAAGGCGTTGTCGAATTCGTGCAGCGTGAACATCTCGCGGATGCCGAGGTTGTAGAGGCGGTCGAGCTGCGCATCGATATCGGCCTTGGTGCAGCCATCGGTTTCGGCCACGCCCAGCGGCTGCGTCACGGTGCAGTTGAACAGGTGCGAGGTCTCGATGCCCATGACGATCGCCAGCTTGCCGTCGTTGATGACCTGGCGCGCCTGCTGCGGGCTGGTGACGATGCGGAACCAGCCCTTGCCCGGGCCGCCTTCCTGCGCATCGATGTAGTCCTGCATGTCGCGCAGGAACTGCACCTGCGAGGCGGCGCTGTCCATCTCGTTGCAGTTCTGGTTGAGGTGGCCCTGTTGCTTAGATTCGAGATTGCACAGCGTCTGGTTCTCGACCGTGTTGCTGACCATCAGGCGCAGGCCCGCCATCCAGGCGCGCTCGACCCACTTGTAGTAGGTGCCCTCGTGCATCAGCGACTTGGCGGCCGGCCAGTCGTTGAAGGTCGGCCAGCCGACGGTGTCGTGTTGTTGCACCGGCGTGCCGTAGGCCTCGAAGTTGCCGATGACATCCAGCAGTCCGTTGGGACCGTGGATCGCCTCGCAGTTCTTGAGGTCGTCGGTGATGCCGTAAGGACTGAACGGCTTGCCGTAATGCGCGCCGCCGAGGAAGTTGGTCGCGCTCAGGTGGTTGTGGACATCGGCGAAACCGAGCACCGGCTGGTCGACGCCGCGGCCCTTGAACGTGGCGCCGGTGGCATTGAGTTGCGCTTCCGGGTAGTCGGTGCAGCCCTTGGCCGCAGCGAAGCTGAACTGCGCGGCCGTACCGGCGCTGGCGGCGTCGGCGAGGATCAGCTTGCCGGTCGCCGGGTCGACCGCCAGCGACTTGTCGGCGGCCGTCGAGTAAAGGCTGAAAGTCTTGCCGTTGTCGGCGGTGTCGACGGTCCAGTCCGCCGGTGCGCCCGGGGTG
Organism: Stenotrophobium sp.; assembly: GCA_035565075.1. GTDB lineage: Bacteria > Pseudomonadota > Gammaproteobacteria > Nevskiales > Nevskiaceae > Stenotrophobium. The sequence continues at coordinate 421 of DATMTG010000115.1, read as the reverse complement.
GTCGCGGTGCCGACGCCGCTGCCGTTTTCGACCAGGTAGGACTGGTCCCTGGCGTAGAGCATGTAGCGTCCCAGCGCGGTCGGCTTCATGAAGAACGCCTCGCCGCCGCTCGCGTCCGCCGCCGAAGCGGTATAGCCGCCACTGCCGTCCTGCGCTGCGTAGTGTTTCAGGGGAATCGATTGCAGGGCGTAGCAGCCTTGCGCGAGGTCGTAGCGGGTCCGGGGCGTGGCGCCGGGCGGCAGTACGCCGTTGCCGGCCTCGCTGCCGGCAGCGCCGCTGGCGGGGGTACTCGACGACCCGCAACCGCCAAGCAGAAATGCCGCGCACAGAACAGAAAACAGAACCCCTGAATGACGCATCGAACTCCCCCTGTGAAAAATGCTGCCTGGCTCCCTGCCGGCATGACCCGGGGCAATTTTAC
>DATMTG010000114.1:0-5060 GCA_035565075.1 Stenotrophobium sp. | reverse complement strand
CCTGCCCACGCCATAGGCCAAACCCATGGCGGACGATCTGATTTCCGTCGGAAACAACTCAGGTGTGTAGGTATAGAGGCCCACAGCCATGGCCTGGATGCACAACACCACCAGCGCACCAAAGACGAGAATGAAAACAGGCGTTTGGGACATCCCAAATGCAACGCCAAAAGTGGCAATGAGCAAGCCATCAATCGTGATAAACCAGCGCCGCTCGAAGCGTTCGACAAGGTCCGATGCGATGAAGGAGCCGAGCGGGTGACAAACGGCGATGGTCGCGGTGTAGGTGAGCGCATGCACCACTGAAAATCCGTGCTTGACGAGAAGAGTCGGGACCCAGGACATAAAGCCATAAAAACCGAGCGTCTGGAAGATCCAGGCGACCAACATGGTGATAGTTCGCTGGCGCTCCCGGGCAGAAAACAACGCGGCAAAGGAGCCCGGGCGGAGACTGACCGGTACTTGCGGTGCGTGGGCTGCCGACGGCACAACTGGCAACGACTTGTGCTCAGCCGCTGCGGCGGCTTCGAGTTCCGCGACGATCTCCTCGGCTTTGGCCTGGTTGTTCTGGCGCAGGTACCATCGCGGCGACTCCTTCATGCGCACCGCCATAAACAACGCCAGCAGCCCCAAGCCACCCCAGACGAATACCAGCCGCCAGCCCCAGGGATACAAGGGCACGAAATACCGAGCAAACCACGCTGTCGCCGGAATTCCGATCAGGCCGATCGTGACGATCCGCCCCATATACTTGCCGCGTACGTTTGCCGGAAAAAATTCGCTGACGTAAGTGTTGGCAATGACCGTCATGCCGGATAAACCAACACCCGTCAGAAATCGGAAAACTGCTAGTGAAGTCACGTCCCAGGACAGTGCGTTCAGCATCGAGAACACAGCATAAAAGCTGATGCAGAGAATGATTCCGCGTTTGCGCCCGAACCTGTCCCCGAGCCAGCCTCCGCCGACCGCGCCGATGAACATGCCGCCGAAACTGGCGGATGTAATCAGGGCCACGGCGTCAACCGGAATGTGCCATGCTTTCATCAGGCCAGGCGCTGCGAAAGCAAACGTATTGAGGTCGGCCAGTTCAAAAAAATAAGCGAACGCGAGGGCGGCGATCGCGATGCGGTGGATCGAGGTAATCGGCAACCGATCCATTCTTTCGGTGATGTTGAACATTTGTCTCCTTTTCGCGCGGCGATTCGAACCATGCCGCTTTCTTGGAGCGGCGCTGACCTCAGTCGAAGTCTGCGTTTGATTCTGGTTTAGTTCGCGCTATTGAGAAAGTGCATCTTTTGCAATCATTGATGCACCACGCACAAGAAAAGGAGCTCCCCCCGTCGGATCGTGTCACGACGGAAAGAATTCGTAGAGCTGCTGAGCGGCCGGCGAGAGAGATCGACCCTTGCGCCGAATCAGGCCAACCTTGCGAGTCACGACGGGATCAACCAACGGTATGCCCAACAGCAGCGGATGCTCACCGACCGGCATCGCCATCGCTGGCACCGCGGCCACACCAAGCCCTGCCTCCACCAAGCCCAGCATGGCTGTCACGTGCTGCGTCTCGTAAATGATCTGGGGCAGCCCCGATATGCCGGCCAACGCCTGATCCAACAACAGGCGGTTGCCGGAAGCCTTGCTAACGGAGATGTAGTCGTAGCGGGATAGCTCGCTCCACGACACGCGGCGCTTGCCGGCAAGCTCGTGGTCACGCCGACATGCGGCGACAAAGCGCTCCTCGACTAACAGCTTGAACTCGATGTCGGCTTCCTGCCCACCAATGAAGTTGATGCCGAAGTCGGCGTCGCCGCCGGACACCGCCGCGAGCACCTCGTTGGCACTGGCATCGATCACCTTGACGCGGATCTTCGGGAAGCGTTCGTGGTAACGCGAAATCACATGCGACAGAAAGTAGTAGACAGTCGATGGCACACACGCGATGGTGACTTCTCCCATGCGGGTCCCCGCGACGCCGCGGATGCCCAGCAAGGTGTTGTCCAGGTCGTCCAGCAACTGCTGCACTTTCCGGTCAAACTCCCTGCCCACGGTGGTCAGGCTGACGCTGCGGGTCGTACGTTCCAGCAGTCGCACGCCCAGTGCCTCTTCAAGTTTTTCGATGCGCCGGCTGAACGCGGGCTGCGAGACGTGCAGGGCATCGGCCGCCTTGCGAAAGCTGCTGAGCTCGGCCACGGCGCGAAAAGCTTGCAGATCGTTGAGGTTGAAATTGATGGCCATGAGCAGTGGTGCTTCAGAGTGGATCGGCGATAGACAGTGTGCATCAATCGCTCCCAAATATGCAATTAACAGCAGGGTCCGCGTGCTTCATCATGCCGCTCATGAACCGAACCATTCCTTGTGTGCTGATGCGCGCTGGCACGTCCCGTGGGCCGTTCTTCCTGCGGGAGTGGCTGCCGCAAAACGACATCGAACGCGACGAGGCGCTGATCGGCGCCATTGGGGCTTCGGACCTGCTGCAGCTGGACGGCGTGGGAGGCGGCAGCACGCTGACCAGTAAGGTCGCCATCGTGTCGCGCTCGCGAGAACCTGGCTGCGACGTCGACTACCTGTTTGCCCAAGTGGGCGTCGGCCAGCGCTCCGTCGACACCCGACCCAACTGCGGCAACATGCTGGCGGGCGTGGCCCCGTTCGCTATCGAGCAAGGCCTGGTGACGCCCACCGGCGCGCAAACCACCGTGCGGGTCTTCAACGTCAATACGCGCTCGCGCATCGACGTCACGGTGCTGACCCCCGGTGGCTGCGTGACTTACGAAGGCAACGCGCGCATCGACGGCGTCGCAGGCACCGCCGCGCCGATCCGGTTGAATTTTCTCGACGCCTGGGGCACCGTCACCGGCTCAGTATTTCCGACTGGCCAAAGAATCGACCTGATCGACGGCACGGCCGTGTCGTGTATCGACGCGGCGATGCCGCTGATGATCGTGCGTGCCAGCGATCTCGGCCTGATCGGAAGTGAGTCCCCCGTGGAACTCGACGCGAATACCGCTTTGCTCGAAGGTCTGGAGCGCCTGCGGCGAACGGCCGGCGCCTTGATGGGTCTGGGCGACGTTAGCCAGAGCGTTGTCCCCAAGCCGGTCCTGGTCAGTCCCGGTGACAGCCCGCACAGCCTGACGTCGCGCTACTTCACACCGCGCCGCTGCCATACGTCCCATGCCGCAACCGGAGCCATTGGTGTCGCCACGGCCTTTGCGCTGCCGGGTACGGTCGCCAGTAGCGCCAGCAACATAGTGGGTGTTAGCAACGTTACCGTTCTGCATCCACAGGGGCGAATCGAGGTGGAGGTCGAGGTACGGGGGCAAGGCCCTGAGGCGTCAGTCCAGCGCGCCGCGCTGTTGCGCACGGCTCGCAAGATACTGCAGGGCGATCTGCACCTGCCGCGCTATGTGTTCTCGCAAGCGGCCGGCGCCCCCGTATCAGACAAGCAGTCCATCACCATCGTGGTGCCAACGGCCGCTGGCGGCGGCAACGATGCCATGGCGCGCACCATCGCTGCCGGGCTGGCGCCGCTGCTGGGGCAGCCCGTAATCGTGGACAACCGGCCGGGGGCCAATGGCTCCATCGCCAGCGAGTACGTGGCCCGCGCGGCGCCCGACGGATGCACGTTGATGCTGGGCTATATAGGTACGCACGCGATGAATCCGGCGCTGCAAGCGCTGGCCTATGACCCTGTGGCAGACTTCGAGCCGATAGGCCTCGTGGGGACCTCGCCGACCTTGCTGGTGGCCAACGTCGGCGTTCCCGTGAACGATGTGGCGGACCTTGTGCGGCAACTGCGTGCACGCCCCGACCGGTATTGCTACGCGTCGGCAGGGAATGGCACCGCGCCGCATTTTGCGGCCGAACTGTTCATGCTGCACACGGCCACGGCGATGGTGGGCGTGGGTCACGCAGGCGCTGCCCCAGGTATTGATGACACGATCGCGGGGCGAACTCAGCTAATGTTTCCCAGCTTTTTTGCCGCCGCCCCGAATATTCTGGCGGGGCGACTGCGCGCGCTGGCGGTGGCCGGGCCGCGGCGTGTACCCAATCTGCCGGACGTGCCGACGCTCCAGGAGGCCGGGGTCGATGGCGTGGACGTGACGCAGTGGTATGCGTTGTTTGCCCCGGCTGGGACCTCAGCCGATACCATAGGGCGCATTAGTCGGGCACTAAACACGGTGCTGGCAGACGAGCACAATATTCGCCACATCAAAAACCATGGCGCCGAGGTCAAGATCAGCACGCCGGCGGCGCTGCGTGCCTTGGTCGAGACAGAGCTGGCGAAGTGGCGTGGCGTCGTGAAAGAGGCGGGGCTGCGTGTGAGCTGATGGCGCCGTGGTCGCTGCTAATTTGCCGCAATTGTCAAATCGGGGCATTCAATTAACCTACCAGCATCTTTCCAAACCCTCCGCCCCCGCTGGCCCCAATGAATAGTCTCTGCGTGGTCCGAGTAGCCGCCACGTAAAAGCCGAGCGCATCATCCCGGGTGCATCTGTCGTTTAAGCATCAAATTGTCCGTTTGCCCATATAGAATATAGACAATACGCTATAAATATGGGAGCATAACGCATCAGCCTGAAAATCACTGCTCAAACATCAAAAGGAGAAATCGAATGCGCATCGCCATCATGGGTTCCGGAGGCGTGGGCGCCTACGTCGGCGCGCGGCTGCAGGCCGCGGGCGAGGATGTGAGCTTTATTGCTCGCGGCGCGCATCTGCAGGCGCTGCAGAAAAGCGGCCTGCGCATCGAGTGTCCCAGCAACGCGCTGCACCTGGAGCGCGTCACGGCCACTGACGACCCTGCACACATCGGCCCGGTGGACCTGGTGATTTTTGCCGTCAAGCTGTGGGACACCGAAGCCGCCGCGCGCGCCATGGCGCCGATGGTCGGGCCACAAACGCGCATCGTGACGCTGCAAAACGGCATCGACAGGGTCGGGCTCATCTCGGGCGCCTTGCCCGGCGCGCGCGTGCTGGGCGGTGTGATCTACGTCTCGGCCGTGATCGAGCGCCCCGGTGTCATCCGCAGCCCGGGCGGCATGAACCGCATCGTGGTGGATGCG
>DATMTG010000113.1:0-1617 GCA_035565075.1 Stenotrophobium sp. | reverse complement strand
CCTGGTGGTCGGCGTGGCGGGGGATCACGTGCCCGGCGCGGTGCTCCCTGCGCAGCTGCGCTTCGACGGCATTACAGCCATCAGCTTTGTCGACTATGCCTTCGTGATGACTGAGGCGCCGCAAGACATCATTCGCAAGTTGCAGCCGGCGATCGTGGTGAAGGGCGACGAATACGAATCCAAATACAACCCCGAACAGGGCGCGGTGGACGAGTATGGCGGCAAGCTGATGTTCAGTTCGGGCGAGATGCGCTTCTCTTCCATCGATCTGCTCAAGCGCGACATGCTCGAGCCGAATTTGTCTTCGATCGTGCGTCCGACAGACTATCCGGCCCGGCATGAGTTTTCCATGCGGAGCCTTCGCGACACCTTGGAGAAATTCAAGGGCCTGCGGGTTGCCGTGATCGGAGACCTGATCGTCGACGAATATGTGAGCTGCGAAGCGCTCGGCATGTCGCAGGAGGATCCGACCCTGGTGGTCACGCCGATCCTGCAGGAACGTTTCATCGGCGGCGCCGGCATCGTTGCCTCCCATGCATGCAAGCTCGGCGCCGACGTCAGTTATTTTTCCGTTTGCGGCACGGATGCCGCGGCCGAGTTTGCACGTCAAAAGCTCGACGAATACAACGTCGCTGCAACCATCTTCGAGGACGACAGCCGCCCCACGACGCTGAAACAGCGCTTCCGCGCGGCCGGCAAGACCCTGTTGCGCGTGAGCCATTTGCGCCAGCATGACATCGAGCCGCGGCTGGGCAAACTGTTCGTTGAAAAGGTGAAGGATGCCATCGCCACCTGCGATTTGGCCATTTTCTCCGACTTCAACTACGGCTGCCTGCCTCAGGCTGTGGTCGACCAGCTGGTGGCCGCCTGCATCGAACGCAAGATCCCGTTCGTGGCCGACAGCCAGTCGTCTTCGCAAATGGGCGATGTGTCGCGTTTCAAGGGCGCCATGCTGCTGACGCCGACCGAGCGCGAAGCGCGCCTGGCGGTGCGCGACTACAACTCCGGCCTAGTGGTGTTGGCGGAAAAACTGCGCCAGCAAGCCCAGGCGCGGAACATCATCCTTACTCTGGGAGCCGAGGGCATCCTCGCGCATGCGCAGTCGGACGGGGAGTTCGAGTGGCTCACCGACCGCCTCCCGGCCTTCAATATCGCGCCCAAGGACACAGCCGGCGCCGGCGACAGCCTGTTGACCTGCACTTCGATGGCCATGGCGGTGGGTGCGGATATCTGGCAGAGCATGTACCTGGGCTCGATCGCCGCGGCGTGCCAGGTCGGACGCGTCGGCAATATTCCACTATCGGCCCCGGACCTGATGCACGAACTGCCGGGTTAAGCCGCCCGCTTCAGAGCAGGCCAGGCGGCAGATCCACTCCCATGGTCTTGAGCAGTTCCTTGCGCCGCATGCGCGTGCCGTCGTCGCCTGCCGGCCACTTGCGATAGATCGACAGGAAGTCCAGCACCATCGAGCCGTTGGACTTGGCGTCGTTGTTGCGGCTGCTGCCTTCATTGATGTGCACCACCGGGCCCGAGATGCCGAGGAAGTTGAACTTGTACTTCAACGCCAGCGAGATCAGGTAATCCCAGTCTTCGAGGCTTTGCAGCGCGGCATCCACG
>DATMTG010000112.1:0-3674 GCA_035565075.1 Stenotrophobium sp. | reverse complement strand
GGAATCGGCCGGTTGGCGCTGACAGCGGGTGACGCGTGAGCCTAGTCCAGCTGATTGCCGAATCGCGTCTGCCGACGCCGTATGCGGAATTTCGCATCGCTGCGTTCAAGGCGGACGACGGCAAGGAGCATGTGGTGCTGTCGCTGGGCGATCTGACCGGCGAGCCACCATTGGTGCGCGTGCACTCGGAATGCCTGACCGGCGATGCGCTGTTTTCGCTGCGTTGCGACTGCGGTGCGCAGCTGGCCTCGGCGCTGGAGCAGATTGCCGCCGAAGGCCGGGGCGCCTTGATTTACCTGCGTCAGGAAGGACGCGGCATCGGTCTCGGCAACAAGATCCGCGCCTATGCATTGCAGGACACCGGCGTGGACACCGTCGATGCCAATCACCACCTCGGGTTTCCCGCCGATGCGCGCGACTACGGCCTGGCGGTGGAGCTGCTGCACAAGCTCGGTCTGTCGCGGATCCGCCTGATGACCAACAACCCGCGCAAGCTCGATGCACTGACGCGCGACGGCATCGAAGTGGTCGAGCGCGTCGCCATCGAGCCGGGTCGCAATCCGCACAACGCGGCTTATCTCGATGCCAAGGCGCGCAAGCTCGGACACTGGTTCAGTCTGCCATGACCGCGAAACCGCCGCGCAAATCCAGGCCCAAAGCGAAAGCCAGGGCGCCGGCGGGCGAAGTCAAGGCCGTGGCCGAGCCCGCCGAGCTGGCCGAACAGAAACCCCGCGGATTGCTGCGCGAGCTGGGTTCGCTGACGGTTTCCACCTACAAGGTGTCGAAAGGCTTCGTGCCGCTGCTGCGCCTGCTGGCGCATGAAAACGACATCACCCGCGACGAGATGTCGCAGGCCATCGACCAGGTTTACAAGGGCCTGTATCGCCACCCGCTGCTGCGCCAGACCGAACGCGTCACCACGTTCCTGCGCAAGCGCCGGCTGATTCCCAACGAGCAGTCCACCGAGGATCTGATCCGCTATCTGGTCGAACAGGTGGTGGCGCGTTCGCCGATGCCGGTGCCCGATGCGCTGGTGCAGGAGTTCTGGCAGTTCTTCGACGAACTGTTCTCGACGCCGGAGCTCAAGGGCCTGGGCGAACTGACGCTGGACATGTCGCGGCTGGTGCTCAAGACCTACGAGCCGCTGCTGGTCGAGATCGTCAACATCCTCAAGGCCGGTCGCCGCTTCAACCAGTGGCAGCTCAACGAACTGCTGCGACGCGCCGCGATGGTGCGTCACGATGCGGTGATCGTGAAGCGCCAGATCAAGGCGCTGCGCTACATCAAGCCGTTTTTCCAGGCCGACCCCAAGGATTTCAGCGCACAGGCGAAAATCATCGCGCAGATGGTGCGCGAGTTCGGCCCGTTCTTCATCAAGATGGCGCAGGCGGCGGCGTCCAATTCCGATTTCCTGCCGGAGGAGATCGCCCGCGAGCTTGCGGTGTTCCATGAAGACGTGCCGCCGATGAGCGAGGACGAAGTCAACTCGGCGTTCATGGAGTGCTACGGCAAATTGCCGCATAAGCTGTTCCTCGATTTCGATGCCGCGCGGCCGGTGAAATCCGGCTCGATCGGCTCGGTCTATTTCGCCAAGAAACCCTTCATCGAAGACGGTCGCGAAGTGCTGCGGCCGGTGGTGATCAAGGTCGGGCGGCAGGATATCGACCGCGAGTTCGCCATCGGCAAGCTGGTGCTCGGACTGGCGATCATGTCCTCGCAATACTGGGCGCCGCATTCCAAGCTGGCACCGTTCCTGCGTGCGATGCAGGAGCAGGTCGACGAATTCGTCGCCGGCTTCATGGAGGAACTGGACTTCGAGGCCGAGGCGAAAAACCACCTGCGCTTCTATCAGCGCAGCATCGCCAGCGGCATGTATCGCGTACCGACGCTGTACTCCAGCTCACGCCGCATTCTCGAGATGGAATATCTCAGCGATGCCGACAGCCTGACACGGGCGCTCAGAAAGATGCCCAGCAGCCAGCGCCGCGCCTTCCAGTTCCAGGTCGCCGAGCGGCTGCTGTTTACCATCCTGCACCATATCTTCGTCTACCGCGAAATCCACGGCGACCTGCATCCCGGCAACGTCATGATCGGCTCGGATGGCGCACTGCACCTGATTGACTGGGGCAACGTGGTTTCGCTCGACGGCAAATGGGGCGCGGTCTGGGATTACCTGGCCGGCGCCGTGCTGGCCGACACCGATCTGCTGGCCGATGCCCTGATTCGCGTCAGCACACAGCCCGAGGCCAATCGCGTCCGCCGTGCCGAGATCAAGGCCTATCTCGACGAGACGCTCAAGAAGAAAAACGTGCGCACCCTGACCCGGCGCAATTTCGTGTTCGAACTGCGGCGCGGCGGCATGGCGGCGCTGCACCGGCGCGGCCAGGCGGTGCTGCACCTGATGTCGAACACGCAGCAGATCGGCGTGGTGCTGCAGCGCGACTACCTGCATCTGTCGCGTGCGCTGTTCGCCGCGACCGGCAGCTTCGGTTCGCTCTACGAGGACACGCCGAAGAAATATCTCGCCCGAGATGTGGTGCTGACGCTGGCGCGTATGCCGCTGACGCTGACACAGAGCCGGGTGCAGCGCACGGCGGCGAGCTGGCGACTGCGCCTGTCGCGGCTGCCGATGCCCGAGAGCGTGCGCAAGCGCCTGAAACCGCCGCAGGCGGCACTGCCGACACGCCCCGTGGTGCAAAGCTGATGCTGTATGCGTTGGCGCGCACCGCCTTGTTCCGTCTCGATGCGGAGCAGGCGCACAACCTGACGATCAAGCTGTTCAGCGAAATGCCGATGCTGGCGACGGCGCCGTTCTGCCAGCGCGTGCAGCAGGATCCGGTGAAGCTGATGGGCTTGCAGTTTCCCAACCGCATCGGGCTGGCTGCCGGGCTCGACAAGAACGGCGAGTGCATCACCGCCTGGGGACGCCTCGGCTTCGGCTTTGCCGAAATCGGTACGGTGACGCCACGGCCGCAGCCCGGAAATCCCAGACCGCGCATGTTCCGTCTGCCGCAGCAACAGGCGATCATCAACCGGCTCGGGTTCAACAACAAGGGTGTGGATTACCTGCTGGACCGCGTCCGCGCCACCCGCGAAAATTTCCAGGGAATACTCGGAATCAACATCGGCAAGAATTTCGATACGCCGATTGACCGCGCCGGCGACGATTACGTCGAATGCCTGCGCAAGGTTTACCCGTTCGCCGATTACGTCACCATCAACATCTCGTCGCCAAACACCCGCAACCTGCGCGACCTGCAGCAGGAGGCGCAGCTGCACGATCTTCTGTTACGACTGACGCAGGCGCGTGCCGGGCTCATGCAGCAGCACGGCGTGCGCCGGCCGCTGCTGGTCAAGATCGCGCCGGATGTCTCGGCCGAACAGATCGGGCAGATCGCAAGAATCGCGCGCGAACTGGATATCGACGGCCTGATCGCCACCAACACCACGATCAGCCGTCCGCCACAGCTGGCAGGCCTGCGGCACGCGACCGAGCAGGGCGGACTTTCCGGCGCACCGCTGCGCGGCTTGGCCGACGACACGCTGCGGCGCCTGCGGGCGGCCGTCGGGGATGATTTCGTGCTGGTGGGCGTCGGCGGCGTGACGCAGGCTGCACACGCACGCGCCAAGCGCGATGCCGGCGCCGACCTGGTGCAGATTTATACCGGGTTCAT
>DATMTG010000111.1:0-2447 GCA_035565075.1 Stenotrophobium sp. | reverse complement strand
CTGATCGAGGCCCCCAGTTGTTGTGCGAGCGCTGTAGTGATCGCAGCTACCGCGCTGTCAATTTCTTCTACGGTCAGAGTGCGCGAATAATCATTGAAAATCAAGCCTAAGGCAACGCTTTTGCAGGCATCACCCAAGCCTTTTCCACGGTAAATATCGAACACCAAAACCTTCTGCAATGATTTGCCACCCGCTTGCTGCACGCAGTCGACGATTTGCTGCGCGGTCACCGTTTCGGCGGCGATCACGGCGAGGTCGCGGCGTGACGATGGGAACTCTGAAAGCGGGCGGGCCGCGGGTCGTCCGGTTTCACGGATCGCCATCCAGTCCAGTTCGAACACGCAGGCGCTGTCCGGCAGTTGCAGCGTGGCGACGACCTGCGGATGCAGCGTGCCGATCCAGCCCGCGACCTGGCCCTTGCGCAGGATTCGTGCGCTGCGCCCCGGGTGGAGTGCGGGATGGCTGTCCGGAACGAAAGTGTATTCGTCCGCCGCGCTGCCCAGCAGTGCGACCACGTCGGCCTTGAGATCGTGGAAATCGATTGGACGCGCGGGGCTGCCCCACTGCTCGGGGAATGCCGATCCGCTGGCGAGGCCGCCGATCCGCACGGTTTCGATGATCTGCCCGTCGCGTTCGGCAAAGCAGACGCCGTGCTCGAACAGGCGCACGCGGCGTTGCTGCCGCTGATGGTTGTGCAGCCAGGCCGGAATCAGGCCGCTCCACAGGGTGGCGCGCATCACCGACAGGGTTTCGGCGATCGGATTGTCGAGCGCGACTGCGGTGGTGTCGGGCGTCAGCGCCATCTGGATGCGGGCATCGACGAACGACAGGGTGATGGCTTCCTGCCAGCCACGGCCGACCAGCAGGTCCTTGATGCGCGAAATCGGGCGCAGGGCCTCGGGTGCCGCAGCCGGCGCCAGCTGAGCGGCATAAGGTTTGGCGACGATGCGCTCGTAGCCGTACAGGCGCGCGACCTCTTCGATCAGGTCGGCCTCGATGCGCAGGTCGGTGCGATGGCTGGGGATGCGCGCCTGCCAGCTGTTGTTGATTTCCGGACGCAGCGTGATGCCCAGGCGCGCCAGCAGCGCTTCCATTTCCTTGGCCTCGATGCTCACGCCCAGCAGTTGCTTCAGGCGCGCATGACGCAGACGGATGTTGACCGGGTCCGGCTGGCTGCGGCCGACCTGGGTAACGGGATGTACCTCGATGGGCAGGACGCCCGAGTGCTGCGAGCCGGCATGGATGCCGGGCTGCGAGCCGCCGCCGCAGATTTGCAGGATCAGTTGCGTGGTGCGTTCCAGCGCCGTGCGCTGCAGTCCGGGATCGACGCCGCGTTCGAAGCGGTGGAGCGCATCGGAATGGAGCTTGTGGCGGCGGCCGGTGAGCGCCACCGCGTGCGGGGCAAAGCAGGCCGACTCGAGAAAAATCCGGGTGGTGGTTTCAACGACGCCGGACTCTGCACCGCCCATGACGCCGGCCAGCGCCAGCAGCTTGCCTTCGTCGGCAATCACCAGTTCGCCGTGATCGAGCGTCACGATCTGTTCGTTGAGCAGCTTGAGGGTTTCGCCGGCCCTGGCCTTGCGCACGCGCACGGTGCTGCCGATCCGTTCGCAATCGAAGGCATGCAGCGGCTGGCCCAGTTCCAGCATTACGAAATTGGTGATGTCGACCACCGGATGAATGCAGCGGATGCCCGAACGGCGCAGGCGTTCGCGCATCCAGTCCGGCGTACGCGCCTTGGGGTTGATGCCGGAGATGACGCGGCCGGCGTAGCTCGGGCAGTTGGCGGCGTCCTCGATCTCGACCTTGTACTGGGCGTGCCCGACGACGACCGCGTTGGGAATGTTCGGACGCTTCATCTGCAGGCCGTACAGCGCCGAGACTTCACGCGCCAGGCCCAGTACCGAGAGGCAGTCGCCGCGGTTGGGCGTGAGTTCGAGATTGAGGATGTCGTCGGTGAAGCTCAGGTATTGCTCGATCGGCGTGCCGGCGATGGCGTCGTCGTCGAGTTCGAGCAGGCCTTCCGATTTTTCCGCCAGGCCGAGTTCCTTGGCCGAGCAGAGCATGCCGAAGGAGTCGACGCCGCGCAGTTTTGCCTGGCCGATCTCGGTGCCGCCGGGCAGGCGCGCGCCGACCGTGGCGCAGGGCACGTTGAGTCCGGCGCGCGCATTGGCGGCGCCGCAGACGATCTGCAGCGGGCCGTTACCCGCATCCACTTCGCAGACCTGAAGGCGGTCCGCCTGCGGATGGCGTTCGGCCTTGACGATGCGCCCGACGACCACGCCCCGGGGAATTTCGCCGCTCATCGGCTCGGCTTCGGACTCGAGGCCCGCCAGCGTGATCCGCGCGGCCAGGTCCGCCGCACTTACCTGCGGGTTGACCCACTCGCATAGCCAGTTGTAACTGAGTTTCATGTTTCCTCGACTGCTTGTTGCGCCACCCGCTGT
>DATMTG010000110.1:0-10659 GCA_035565075.1 Stenotrophobium sp. | reverse complement strand
ATTGAAAATCCCCGTGTCGGCGGTTCGATTCCGTCCTCGGCCACCATAAATCCCTGGTTTTATTTCTGCGTTATTGACCCACTCATCAATCGCGCCCTGCCTGCTGCGCACGCGGTTTTGAATCAGGTCCAGACCACCTGGTCGCGACCCGCGTTTTTTGCCGCGTAGAGCCGCGCGTCGGCTGCGCGCAACAGCGCCGGCACGTTGTCGCCGTCGCGACCCAGGCTGGCAATGCCGACGCTGATACTGACCTGGGGCCGCGCAGCGCCGGCATCACCCCACTCCATTTCGTGCAGTGCCATGCGCATGCGTTCTGCGGCCACCGCAGCCTGCTCCGGCGCGGTATCGGGCAGAAGAATCGCAAATTCTTCACCGCCGATGCGTCCCATCAGATCGTTGCTGCGCAGCATCGTGGCGAGTTTCGCGGTGACGTCGGTCAGCACGCGATCTCCCATCTCGTGGCCAAAGCAGTCGTTGATCTGCTTGAAGTGGTCGATGTCCGCCAGCAGGATCGTCAGGCCATCGCCGCTGCGGCGCGCACGCTCCAGTTCGCGTTGCGCCTGCTGTAAAAAATGGCGGCGGTTGCTGGCGCCCGTCAGCGAATCCGTGGTGGCGAGCACCTCGAGCATTTCGTTGGCTTCGTGCAACTGCAGGTTCATCTCCTCGGTGCGCTGCTTTTCCTCGCGCAGGCGCTCCATCATCTGCTGCTGGCTGAACACGTCGGAAAACGCGCCGGTACTGTGAAACGCTTGCAGCACGCCATAACTCAGCAACAAGAATCCCGCAGCAAACACCACGTGGGCATACCACCAGAGATGCGTCCACGGATGCGCCAGCAGAAAGGTGCCGGATGCCGTTGCAAACGCAATCAGCGAGAACGTATAGAGCTGCATCAGCGGTGAACGCTTCGGCCGCAACAGCAGCATGACGACGGCGGCGAGGGTGATGGCGAGCGCCCCGAACTCGAGGACCAGCCGCAGATGCGGCATCCACGCCGGATGACTCCATGCGGCCCAGCCCAGCGCGGCATCGATGATGAGAAATATCAAAATCCACCGCCACAGCAGCGGCTGCGCGGCGCGAGACCCGGCCCGCGGCTTGTCGTATTGCAGGAGCCCGACCATCAGCAGCGCGGCCATCACCAGTCGCGACATCGGTCCGTAGATCAGAAACAGCGCCATGTGATCATGCGACAGCCGCGTGAGGATTCCATGCGGCGCATACACCATCGTCTCACCTTCAAACGCCAGCATCAGCCAAAGCAGGAAGCGCTCGCCGCTGACCTTGTAGCAGCGCAGCGCTACGAAAGTGGCAAAGCCGCTGCATACCAGCGAAATGGCGATGGCGACTTCGTGGAACGAATATTCCATGAAGACCAGGTTGCCGGAGCCGAAAAATGCGAGGTAGACGGTGCCGGCGGCGGGAACCAGGGCGGCCATCACCAGCAACACGCGCTCAAAAATGTGCGTGAGGATTTCAGTACGGGGCAGTCGTTGGGGCTGCATTCTGAGTTCGCTTTGCGCTACGTTGCATTCAGTGCCTGGGCATGGTGCGCCAGATGATCGGCGATGAAGCTCTGAATGAACCAGTAAGAGTGATCGTAGCCGGCGTGGCGGCGCAGCAACAACGCCTGACTTGAGGCTTGCGCGGCGTCTTCGAGGCACTCGGGTTTGAGTTGCGCCTCAAGAAACTGATCGGCCAATCCCTGATCGACCAGGATCGTTCCGGGGCAGGGTTTCTTGCGCATCAGAGCGCTGGCGTCCCAACTTTTCCATGCCGCGCGGTCGGCCCCGAGATAATGCCCGAACGCCTTTTCGCCCCAGGGCACGCCCGCCGGATTACAGATCGGAGCGAAAGCGGAAACCGAGTGCCAGCGCGACGGATCGCGCAGCGCAGTAACCAATGCGCCATGCCCGCCCATCGAGTGCCCGAAGATGCCACGGCAATCCATGCGCGCGGGAAATGCCTGCTCGATAAGGTCCGGCAATTCCTGGTTGATGTAGCTGCCCATGCGGTAATGCGCGGACCACGGCGGCTGCGTGGCGTCGAGATAAAAACCAGCACCGACGCCGAAATCCCAGTGCTCGGCATCGCCTGACAGATTCAGGCCACGCGGGCTGGTATCGCAGGCCACCAGCATCAATCCTAACTCTGCGGCGTATCGCTGCGCACCAGCCTTGATCATGAAGGTTTCTTCGGTGCAGGTCAGGCCCGACAGCCAGTAAAGCGCAGGCACCGGCCGTTGCGCGGCCTGCGGCGGCACGAACACGGAGAAGCGCATGTCACTGGCCGTCTGCGCCGAGCGATGACTGTAAAAGCCCATGCGCCCGCCGAAGCAGGCGTGCTCGCTGCGGGTTTCCAGACTCATCAATAGACCACGACGCTGCGGATCGATTCGCCGCGCGTCATCAGGTCGAAACCTTCGTTGATGCGCTCCAGCGGCAGCACGTGGGTGATGAGATCGTCGACGTTGATCCGTTTGTCCATGTACCAGTCCACGATCTTCGGTACGTCGGTGCGTCCGCGCGCGCCGCCGAACGCGGTACCCTGCCACCTGCGGCCGGTCACGAGCTGGAACGGCCGCGTCGAGATTTCCTCGCCGGCGGCGGCGACGCCGATGATGGTCGAGACGCCCCAGCCCTTGTGGCAACACTCCAGCGCCTGCCGCATCAGCGCGGGCTTGCCAACGCACTCGAAACTGTAATCGGCGCCGCCGCCGGTCAACTCGACCAGATGCGCGACGAGATCGCCCTCGACGGCACGCGGATCGACGAAATCCGTGAGGCCGAACTTGCGTGCCAGCGTCTCGCGCGCGGGATTCACGTCCACGCCGATGATGCGGCCGGCGCCGGCCATGCGTGCGCCCTGGATGACATTGAGACCGATGCCGCCCAGCCCGAACACCACCACGGTCGCGCCGGGTTCGACCCTGGCGGTGAACAGCACCGCGCCGATGCCGGTAGTGACGCCGCAGCCGATGTAGCAGACCTTGTCGAACGGCGCGTCCTCGCGGATTCTCGCCAGCGCGATTTCCGGCACCACGGTGTAGTTGGCAAACGTGGAAGTGCCCATGTAATGCAGGATGGGCTGGCCCTTGAACGAGAACCGGCTGCTGCCGTCCGGCATCAGGCCCTTGCCCTGCGTTGCGCGGATCTTCTGGCACAGGTTGGTCTTGGGGTTGAGGCAGTATTCGCACTCGCGGCACTCCGGCGTGTAGAGCGGAATCACGTGATCGCCCGGCTTCAGAGACTTCACGCCCGCGCCGACCTCGACCACCACGCCAGCGCCCTCATGCCCGAGGATGGCCGGGAACAGGCCTTCGGGGTCGGCGCCCGACAGCGTGTATTTGTCGGTATGACAGAGACCCGTGGCCTTGATCTCGACCAGCACCTCGCCTTCGCGGGGGCCGCCGAGCTGCACGGTTTCGATGCTCAGGGGCTTGCCGGCTTCAAAGGCGACGGCTGCGCGAACGTCCATGGCGATTTCCGTTGGAGTGGGCGATCAGGATACCCCGGGCCGTCGCAGGCTGCGGCACGATGCAGAGCATGGCGCCATCAGCCCCCGCGCCGACCGCGCGCGAGCAGGCTCGGCAACAGCACCAGCGCGCACAGCAGCGTCATGCCCAGCCCGACCGTCAGCAACAGGCCCATGCTCACCGTGCCCGGATGCTTGGCCAGCATCAGGTTGCCGAAGTTGGCCATCGTGATCAGCGCGCCGAACAGCACCGCGCGCGCGGTGCTGGTCTGCAGGATGTTGACGTTGGCGTCCGCCTGGCGTCCGCGCTGGACGATGTAGACGCCGTAATCGACCCCGACGCCGAGAATCAGCGGCAGCGCGATCACGTTGGCGAAGTTGAACGGCACACCCAGCAGCACCATGCCGGCCATCGTCAGCAGGCCCGCCAGCACCAGCGGCACCAGCACCAGCAGGGTGTCTGCCACGCTGCGCAGCAGGATCAGCAGCAGAAGGGTGATGGCGATGAACGAGCTGATGAACGCCTGCCGGAACGCGTTGACCACAGTCTTGCCGGCTTCCATCTCGCTGACCGGCGCGCCGACCGCATCGGGCGCGATGCTGCGCACCTGCTTGATGAAGCGCTCCATCGCCGCCGGACTGTCGAGGATTTCGCGCGGCCAGATCTCGACGCGGTACTGGCCGTCGCCGGTGCGCCAGCGCGACACCAGTTGCGGCGGCAGATCGCGCTCGGTGACCGGGCCGGCCTGCAGCGCCAGGCGCAGATCGTCGAGATGCGCCGGCATCGCGCCGATCAGCGCCTTATCCAGCCGCTGCATCAACTCATGCCGCTGCGCTGATGACAGCGTTTCCCAGCGTGCGGAAAATTCCTGCAGGGACTGCAGCAGCTGCGCGGCGGCAGTGGCCGCGGCGCCATGGCTCTGGCCGATGAACGTCGGCAGGTCCTGACGCAGCTGCGTCATCGCCGCGAAGTCCGCCGTATCCGACGCCGCGGCTGCGGCCTGCGCCGGCAGCGTGATGCCCGGCCCCAGCGTCAGCGCCAGGTCGCCGATGTCGGACAGCTTCTGCGTCTGGTCCTGAGGGATGAAATCGAGCAGCGACATCGCGCGGCGCACGTCCGGCAGCGCCGACAGGCGCCTGGACAAGGCCTGCGCCGCCGCCGCATCGGGCGTCAGCACCGACAGGGTCAGCGTCGGGATGTTGGGGTCCTTGAGCAGATCACGGAACGTCGACACCGATTCGCTGGCGGGATCGCGCAGGTCGATCGGGTCGTAGTCGAAGTGCGCCCTGGGAATCAGCAGCAGCGAACCCAGCGCCAGCAGGCCCGCGCCGATCCAGATCTGGCGGGCATAGGTATAGGGCCACGACAGCACCCGCCCCAGCAGGCCCTTGTCGGCCGGCTGGAGCTGCACCCTGGCCGCGTCCGGCGGCAGCAGCCGCACCAGCGCCGGCAGCAGCGACAGGCTCAGCGCCAGGCTGATGAACATGCCGGCGCCGGAAATGATGCCCAGCTCGGAAATGCCGGTGAAATCGGTGGGGATGAAGGCCAGGAACCCGAGCGAGGTGGTCAGCGCGCAGACCAGCATGAAACCGCCGACGTCGCGTGCGGCGCGCGGCATCGCCTCGGCTGCGGAAACGCCCTGCCCGAGCAGCTCGCGGTACTGCATGCACAGGTACAGCCCGTAATCCAGCCCGAGCCCGACATAGAGCACGCCGAAGGCGATCGAGATCATGTTGAGGTGCCCGATCGCCGCCGCCGCGAACGACGCCGTGCACAACAGGCCGAACACCAGCGTCAGCACCACCGACAGCATCAGCCGCAGCGAACGCAGGGCCAGGTACAGCAGCACGATCGCCATCAGCAGCGCTGCGGCCAGCGCCAGCCCCATGCCGTGCACCACGGTCTGCAACTCTTCATGCTCCAGCGCCACCGCGCCGGTCACGCGCGCACGCACGCCGTGCGCGGCATCGAGCTGCAACTGGCCGAACATTTCGCGCAGCGTGTCCATCGGCGCCTGCGCCGGCAGCAGGCTGGAGTAGTCCAGGTGCGGCGAGATGTCGATGAAACGCCGCGTCGCGTCCGGCATCGCGTTGCCGCCGCTCATCAATTCCTGCCACGACAGCTGGTAGAACTTGCCGGCGCTGGTGGCGCGGATGCCGGCCGCGATCCCGTCCAGCGCCGGCGCCAGATCGAAACCCTGCGCCGCAGCGTGCGTGGCCGCACGGTCGAGCAGGATGAACAGGCCGTGCACCGTCGGATCCTGCGCCAGCGTGCCGAGGAACGGTTGCGCCTGCTGCAACTGGTCGGCGGTCTGCAGCAGCTCCTTGTCCGACTGGTAGAGCAGCCCGTTGCGGCGGAAAAACGGCTCGGCCTCGGGCGCAAAGATGCCGGGATAGAGGTCGGGTCGCGACTTCAATTTCGCCAGCAGGCGGCGCATGGCATCGTCGGCAAGTTCCGGCGTGTCGCCATCGATCACCACCACCATGGTGTGGCTCATCTGCGGAAACCAGTGGTCCATCACCCGCTCGGCCTTGCGCCAGGGCAGCGTCGGCGACAGCATGTTGGCGTTGTCGGTGTCGACGCTGAGATGGCGGCCGGTGTAGTGCAGCAAGCCGGCGCTCAGCAGCGCCGCGAGCAGCACCACGGCAATCGCATGGCGCTGCATGGCGCCGACCCACAGGCCCAGCGCACGTGTCAAACGACGGTTTTCAGCCTGCATCATCGGTCCCAGGTGGTTGATTTTTACCCGGCCGCCGGTGCGGCAGGCCATGAGCTGCTTATGCTACGATTTTGCGGCAATCCCGGCATACCCAGTCGCCGGGTCCCAAAGGCATTTCCCCATGCTCCGATTGATTCTGGCCGGACTGGCCGCAGCAATGGCTTTTACCGCGCTGGCCGCGCCGACCCCGGCCAGCACCGTGGATCATTTTCATGCCGTCTTGCTGAGCAACATGGAGCATGGCCAGACCCTGGGCTGCAGCGGCCGCACGCAGAAGATGGCCGCGGTGGTGCCCGCGACCTTCGACCTGCCGTTCATCAGCCGCCAAGTGCTCAGGCACCACTGGTCGGAACTGACCCCGGCACAGCAGGCCACGCTGGTGCAGGCGATGCAAGCGCTGGCCATCGCGACCTACGCCGGCCAGTTCGCGCGATTCTCGGGCGAGAAATTCACCACCGAGGAGACCCAGAGCCTGCCCAACGGTGCGCAACTGGTACGCGCCAAGCTCTCCCTGCCCAACCGCGATCCGGTCAATTTCGATTACGTGCTGCGCCTGGACGACGGCCACTGGAAAGTCATCAACGTCGTCGCCGACGGCGTCAGCGACCTGGCCATCCGCTCCGCGCAGTACGAGCGCCTGTTCAAGGAACAGGGCTACGACGGCCTGATCGGATTCCTGCATAAACAGATCGAACAATTACAAAAGACCTGCCCATGAAACTCCCTGCATTGCGCCTGGCCTGGCCCTTCCTTTCCCTGCTGATGGCGACGCCGGTCCACGCCGACCCGGCGGCCAGTACCGGCACCGTGCTGCCGGAAGTCATCGTCACCGGCCAGAAAACCGCGCAGACGCTGGAGCAGGTTCCGGCATCGGTGAGCACCGTCGACGGCGATTTCATCCAGCGCACCGGCGCCTACGATTTCACCGCGATGCAGGACTACGTGCCCAACACCTCGATCCAGATGTCGCCGTCGTCGGCGCAGGTCAACATCCGCGGCCTCGGCACGCCGAACTCGAACCCCGCGTTCGATCCCTCGGTCGGCACCGTCATCGATGGCGTCTATTACGGACGCTCCAGCTTCCTGACCGCGTTCTTTTTCGACATCGACCGCCTCGAGGTGCTGCGCGGTCCGCAGGGCTCGCTGTTCGGCAAGAACAGCACCGGCGGCCTGCTCAACCTGGTCACGCGCGCGCCCGGCGACACCTTCACCGGCAACGTCGACTATCTCTACGGCAGCAACGGCGCACGCTCGCTGCGCCCGGCGGTGACCATCCCGGTGAGCCACGACCTGTCGTTCCGCGTCTCCGGCAACTACTCGCAGATCCACGGCGTGTACTACAACACCTTCCTGAACCGGCCGGAAAACAATCCGCGCCAGAACTCGACGCGCCTGCGCATCCGCTACCTGCCGGTGGAAGGCTGGCGCGTCGACATCGGCGCCTTCACCTCGCAGCAGCGCACCAATTTCAACCTCTACAAGCTCACCACCGTCGGCCCGGCGATGCGCGCGCTGCTGACCAGCTACGACCCGAAGTTCAACACCGACATGGAGAGCCGCGAGAATTCGGTCAGCGTGCCGTCGCTGGAAAGCTCGCTGGACAACGGCGTCAGCGCCACCGTCAGCCACGACATGGACGGCACCTGGGGCGTGCGCAACCTCAACCTGACCTCGATCACCGGCTACGCGCGCCTGCGCGTGGACAAGCGCGATCTCGACGCCGACTTCACCGCGGTGCCGTTCATCCGCGACACGCTGATCCAGCCGAGCCCCTACCAGCAGTTCAGCGAGGAACTGCGTTTCTCGGGCGACAACCCGACGCTGTTCGGCTGGGGCCACGAGGTGCATTTCATCAGCGGCCTGTATTACGCCACCTCGAAGTTCGACACCTCCGACCGCTTCTCGGTCGAAGACCTCGGCGGCGCCGCCGCCTATGTGCTGGCGGCGCAGTCGGACGCCAATTCCGTTCCCGGCGGCGTCGCCGGCACCATCGGCGGCGTCTCCGGCCTGCTGGGGCCGCTGCTCGGCAATGTCTTCAACCTGATCAACGGCCTCGGCGTCAACACCGCGCAGACCGCGGAGGTCAACCTCAACCAGTCCTCGCAGAGCTACGCCATGTTCGGCCAGATCGAGCACCTGTTCACCGAGCACTGGGCCTGGATCGGCGGCGTGCGCATCGGCCTCGAGCGCAAGCAGGCCGACGCCAGCAGCTTCTCCAACAGTCCCCTGATTCCGGCGATCAGCGACCAGAAGAACTTCACCGCCCACGTCAACGACAACGAGCACGACATTTCGCCCAAGCTGGGCCTGAAGTGGACACCGGCGAAAACCGCCAGCGTCTACGCCACCTGGTCGCGCGGCTACAAGAGCGGCGGCTTCAACGGCCGGCCGCTCAACCAGGACGGCCTGTCGTTCAAGCCGGAGCGGGCGGAGAGTTTCGAGATCGGCGCCAAGGGCAAGATCTTCGATGGCACCATGCGCCTGTCCGGCGCACTGTTCTCCACTGATTTCCAGAACCTGCAGATTTCCTCGCTGCGCGGCACCAGCTTCGTCATCCTCAACGCCGCATCGGCGCGCTCGCAGGGCTTCGAGGCGTCGATGCGCTGGCTGCCGCCGCTGACCGGCGCGACGCTCGACGCTTCGGTCGGACTGGCGGATGCGCGCTACCTGCATTACGCCAACGCGCCGGCGCTGTCCGACAGTTCCAGCACCAGCCAGGACCTCTCCGGCAAACCGCTGTCGTTCGCGCCGCGCTGGACCGCCAGCCTGGTGCCGTCGTACTCGCGCTACGTGACGCCCTACGACATCGGCGTGACGTTTGCGATGGATGTGCTCTATCGCGATCAGCAGTACCTCGACGTCGACGACGACGCCCGCAAGGTGCAGCCGCCGACCACCATCATCAACCTGCGCACGGTGCTGGCATCGCCCGGGCAGAGCTGGACGATGGTGCTGGCCGCGCACAACATCACCAACAAGCTGATCCGCGACCAGGTGGTCAACGAGCCGCTGGCGGCGGGCAACTTCGCCTCGGTGCGCACCGACTACGGCCGTTACTACTCGGCCAACCTGTCCTACCAGTTCTAGGCTGCGCCACTCGGGAAAACGCGCCGCGAACCGGCGCGTTTTTCATTTCACCGGCAGTTCCGCGAAATCGCGTTCACCAGTTTCATCAGCGACAGCACGTGGCTGCCGAGCAGCGCCTTGCCGGTGACCAGCAGGCCGACGGAAATATCACGTTCGGGATCGGCCCAGCCGAGGATGTTCATGAAGCCGAGATGGCCGTAGGCGCGCTCGGTCGCCGGACCGTAGATGCCGAAGGGGCTGGCGCCGAGCATCATGCCTTCGCTGTAGCGCATCGGGATTTTCAGGGTGTGGTCGAACGCGATGCCGCCCACCGGCCGCACCGCGCGTTCCACGGTCTGGTGCCGCATCACCTGCCGGCCGTTATAGCTGCCGCCGTCGAGCAGCATCTGGTAGAAGCGCGACAACTCCTCGGCGGTGGCGTAGAGGTTGCCGGCGGGGATCACCGCGTCCATGAACAGCGCGGAGTTGGATACATCGACGACCTCGCCGAACGGCGCCATCAGCGCCTGCTCGACCAGCGTCGTGATCGGGTAGCGCACGCGCGTGCCGGCCTCGTAGTTGAGCGCCACCTCGCCACGCTGCGCCGGCGGCAGGCCGTAATCGAAATATTTCATGCCCAGCGGCTGGCGCAGGCGCTGGTCGAGATACCGGCGCACGGTCTGGCCGGTCACGCGCTGGATCACCTCGGCCAGAATGAAGCCGCCGGTGATCGCGTGATAGGCCATGCGCCGTTCGCGGCCCGGCGTCGGCGGCGCCTCGCAGATCGCCTTGATCACGCGGTCCCAGTCGAGCAGCAGTTCCGGTTTCAGTTCCGACTTGGGCAGGTTCAGGCTGGGAAACCCGCCGCGGTGCGACAGCACTTCCGACAGCGTCGTCTCGCCTTTGCCGCAGGCCGCGAACGCCGGCAGGTAGTGCGCGACCGTCTGGTCGAGATCGACGCCGCCGTCCTCGGCCAGCAGGTGCACCAGAATCGCGGTCACCGCCTTCGACGCCGAGAACAGGCAGATCGGCGTCTGCGGCAACGCCAGGATTTTTTCCGCGTTCGCCGGCTCCTGCGGGCCGTTGCCGCGCGCGTGTCCCAGCGCGCGGTTGAGCACCACCTGTCCGCTCCGGCGCAGGCAGAAGGTCAGCGCCGGATAGGCGCGGCTGCGGTACATGCCCTCGACCGCCTGCCAGATCTCCCTGACCGCCGACGCCGGCAGGCCGGCGGCCTGTGGCGAGGCCTCGGTGTCGTGCGCGACGGTCAGCACCGTCGACAGATCGGCAGGAATATTCACCTTCAGCGACTGGAAAAGTTTCATGGCCCGTGGAGTGGTGTGAACGTCGGTGCAGTCTCATGTCTGCGGCGACTGCGGGTCAAATCCCGTCCGGAAATGCG
>DATMTG010000109.1:0-1943 GCA_035565075.1 Stenotrophobium sp. | reverse complement strand
AACCCGCATGAACCATCCAGTCCATTCCACCGATGAAGACAGGATCGCGATCGCCGCGTTGCGCCTAGCCTTCGCGGCACAGAAAGCGGCATTCCTGAAAAACCCATACCCCAGCCTGACCGAGCGACGCGCGCACCTGCACGCGCTGGCCGAAGCAGTGCTGGCCAACCGCCAGCGTATCCGCGAGGCGCTGCACGCCGACTTCGGTTTTCATCCCGAGGCCTGCGCCGATCTCATCGAGGTGCACGGCGTCGCGGCTCGCGCGATGGGCGCGGCCAGGCATGTCAAGCAGTGGATGCGTCCGGAAAAGCGTCCGGTGGATCGCCTTGCCTTCGGCAGCAGCCGCACGATGGTGGCGCGCCAGCCCAAGGGCGTTATCGGCAACATCGTACCGTGGAATTTCCCCTTCGATCTTGCGTTCGGTCCGTTGATCGACATGCTGGCGGCCGGCAATCGCGTGATCATCAAGATGTCCGAGTACACGCCGGCCTGCGGCGAACTGGTGCGTGACATCATCGGAAAAATCTTCGAGGCCGATCACGTCACCGTGGTCAACGGCGGCGTCGAACTGGCGAAGACTTTCGCAACCCTGCGCTGGGACCACCTGCTGTTCACCGGCAACCCCCAGGTCGGCGCGGCGGTGGCGCAGGCCGCGGCTGCCAACCTGGTGCCGGTGACGCTGGAGCTGGGCGGCAAGAATCCGGCCATTTTTCTGGAGGACGGCGTCACTGCCGAAAACCTCGAAGTCGTGCTGGGCGTCAAGCTGGTCAAGAATGGCCAGATGTGCATCTCGATCGACCACTGCCTGGTGCCGCGCTCGAAGCTGGAGGATTTCGTGGCGCTTGCACGCGCCGAGTTCGCCGGCGACCTGGAGAATTATTCGCGCAGCGACAGCTGTACCGGCATCGTCAGTCCGCGTCATTTCCAGCGGCAGTTGCAGTTGCTGGAAGAAGCGCGCACTGCCGGCTGCCGCGTGGTGCAGCTCGACGAGCTGGGTGCCGTTGATGTCGCCACTCGCCGCATGCCGATGTCGCTGGTCATCGATCCCGATCCGAGCCTGCGCGTGATGCAGGAGGAAATTTTCGGTCCGATCCTGCCGGTCATTCCCTACGATTCTCTGGACGAAACGCTGGCCCGCATCAACGCCGGTGAGCGCCCGCTGGCGCTGTATGTCTTCACCGACGACAAGGCCATCGCCGAGAAGGTGCAGCGGCAGACCGTTTCCGGCGGCATGTGTGTCAACACCTGCGGCGCACACGGCGCAGTTCACGATCTCGGCTTCGGCGGCATCGGCCATAGCGGGACAGGGCGTCATCATGGCATCGACGGCTTCCGCGAGTTCTCCAACCCGCGCGGCCTGTTCGTGCGCGGCAAGGGTGGCGGTTTCAAGACTTTCATGCCGCCTTACACTGCGGAGAAGCGCAGAAAGATCGAACAACTGTTCGGCCTGAGACGTTTATTGCTGCGGGTCAGCAAGGCATTCGCGTAGTGACTCGAGGCAAGAACTACAAAACGACGATGGTCTCTACCCGGGTTCGCCGGCTACGAAGCGAGGCGTTATGCAGTAGGTCTCTAGCTGCCGGGTCTGGTCTTTGCCCTGTTCACCCTCTCCAACCTGCTGCCGCGCGCTTTCGAATCGCCGATGGTACCTGGGTAAGTTCCCGGACTACCCGAAAGATCGCAAGGCGCTCATCCCTTATGTCCTCTGAACGCCACGCGATGGCTCATGAAATCGATCGGCTTGTTTTGTCCGCACAGGATCGTGCACCCCACACCGGCAGGTCACTGCGTGCGCTAGCAGCTTTCCGGGATGAGTGGAGGATGACGGTCCGCGCTGTCATCCCAACGGACGATGTTGTGGTTCCGGCTTGGGCCGAGTATGTGGCGGGTTGAAACCACAAAGCGGAGCGAGGCATGGAGCTGAACAAATTCCCCAAGGGCGC
>DATMTG010000108.1:0-1515 GCA_035565075.1 Stenotrophobium sp. | reverse complement strand
GCCGTGCCGCAGCTGCCGACGACGCTGCCGACGCTCGACGAACTGATCGGCGTGGACGACATCACCCCGGACAACGTGCACGAATACATGCTCAAGCTCACCGCGGCGCCGCCCGCGCACGGACACGTCTACACCCTGCACGCCGAACTCGAAGGCATGAAGTGGATGCCGGCGTTCGAGCGCCTGCTCGCGGGCTGGCGCGCACAGGGTTATTCGCTGGTGTCGACGGCGCAGATGTTCGAGCGGCTGGACCTCGCAGCGCTGCCCGTTCACGAAGTGACGATGGGCGAGATCCCCGGCCGTTCCGGCGTACTCGCCTTGCAAGGCCAGAATCGGGGACAGTCCCCGATTGTTGCCAATTGATTCCCGTCGACCGTCATGAGTAAACAGCGGCTCTATCGCATCAGCTTCACCAGCCAGGGGCAGGTCTACGAGGTCTACGCCAGGAATGTCAGCCACGGCGGGATGATGGGATTCGTCGAGGTTGAAAAACTGGTGTTCGGCGAAAAAACCGCGCTGGTGCTCGATCCTTCCGAGGAAAAACTCAAGACCGAATTCGCCAATGTCGAGCGTTTCTATGTGCCGCTGCACGCCGTGATCCGTATCGACGAGGTGAGCAAGCCCGGTGCCGCGCGCATCCACGCGGCCAGTGGCGAGACCGGCGGCAAAGTCATGCCGTTTCCGCTCTACACGCCGACCAGGCCGTGAGATTCGCGTCGCTCGGTTCCGGCAGTCGCGGCAATGCTACGCTGATCGAGGCGGGCAACACGCGGCTGATGGTGGACTGCGGCTTTCTGCTGCGCGAAGTCGAGGCGCGGCTGGCGCGGTTCGAGGTCGCGCCGCAATCGCTCTGCGGCATCCTGGTCACGCATGAGCATAACGATCACCTCGGTGGCGTTTCGCGGCTGGCGCGCAAATACAACATCCCGGTGTGGATGACTGCCGGGACATTCGCCAGCTGGGCGGATTCGCGCGTCCCGCAGGTCCGGCACTTCAACCCGCACGAGGCGTTCGAAGTCGGCGAGATCCGCGTGCAGCCGTTCCCGGTGCCGCACGATGCACGCGAGCCGGCGCACTACGTACTCACCGGCGATGGCCGCCGGCTCGGCGTGCTGTCGGATGCCGGCTCGGTGACGCCGTTCATGCGTCAGTGCCTGTCGGGTCTCGACGCCCTGATGCTCGAGTTCAACCACGACATGCAGATGCTCTGGGACGGACCGTATCCGCCCAAGCTGCGCGACCGCGTCGGCGGTCATCTGGGCCACCTGTCGAATGCGCAGGCGGCGGAACTGCTGACCCAGATCGATCGCTCGCGTTTGCAGCATCTGGTGCTGACCCATATTTCCGAGAAGAACAACACGCCTGAACTGGCGCTGGCCGCAGCCACCTCGGCATTGGGCGCCACGCCGTCCTGGCTGGTCTGCGCGCACCAGAAAACCGGGCTCGACTGGCGCGAGATTGCCTGAGGAAGTCCATCGCCATTTTTTGCAGCCACCCGCTGTGCGGGCCAGTGCC
>DATMTG010000107.1:0-6066 GCA_035565075.1 Stenotrophobium sp. | reverse complement strand
GCAGCCATGTGCCCGGCGGCAGTTGCGACGCTGCGATGCGCAGACCCTGCGCGAGTTCTGCGGCGTCATGCACCTGCGGCGACCCGCAGGGCACGGACGCCCGCGCCGCGGCGAGCGCGTAGAGATGCAGGTGATGGTCGTTCAGCCCCGGCAACAGCGCCGCGCCACCCGCTTCGATCACGGGCTCCTCATCCTGCGCCAGCAGGCCCGTACCGGTTTCGGCGATGCGGCCGTTGGCAATTCGCACATCGGCCTGCGTGTCGAAATTGATTTGCGCGTTGCGAATCAGCACTGCACATTCCACTGGCTGAGTACGGCGTCGGTGTCGGTGCCGAGTGCGGGCGCAGCAGCGCTGGCGACGCGTGCCTGCGGCAGACACGCCGCGACACCGGCTTCACGCACGACCTCGCTCCATTGCCGCTGCCGCTGGCGCAGCGCTTCGAGATTCGGCGGACGCTGGAACTGGGCGCAATGCCGCACGACGTCGCACAGCGCCAGCGACACCAGGCCGCCAGCGCCGGACTGCCAGCGCGCCCATGCCGCCAGCGCCGCGTGCAGGCCGGTCAGCGGATCGGCGATGGCGTCGCCGACGAAAACATTTTCGCCCGCTGCCTGCTGCATGGCATAGCTCAGGCCGGCCGCGACGCCTGCGTCGTCGCCGTAGGCCAGCCAGTTTTCCTGCGGCTCGCCACGGCCGTAACCGCTGATGCCCAGCCAGATCAGGCCCGGTTGGTCGCGCACGATGCGTTCCGCCTCGAAACCGAGCTGCCGCAATGCGCGCGGACGCGAAGCCTCGATCACGATGTCGGCCTGCGCGATCAGCGCACGCAGGCGGGCACGCCCATGCACCGAGGAAAAATCCAGCGCCACGCTGCGCTTGCCGGCATTGAGCAGATCGAAAAAAGCGGCCGGCCCGCGTCGCGCGCCATCCGGCCGTTGCGCGCCTTCGACTTTGACCACATCGGCGCCGAGTCGCTGCAACAGGTGGCTGCACAGCGGTCCGGCCCACAGCGACGACAGATCCAGCACGCGCGGGGTCCGACGCGTGCGCGGCCGCTGCGAACTCCCGCGCAGCATTTCGCGCTGCCACGGCACCGCCGGCGTCGGCAGCGGCACGCGCGGACACACGGCCAGGCCCAGCAGCCGGCCGCGCTCGACCAGGTCGTGCATCGTGTAGTCGCGAAGCAAAGTTTGTAACACCGCCCAATCCTGCGCGTGCACCGCCGCGGTTTCGCGCTCCAGCCACGCCGGCAGCAGCGCCCAGTCGTCGTCGCGCGCGAGGTTGAGGGCGACGAATCCATCCCGCGTCTGCAACAGCCGGCAACTGCCGCCGGGAGAAATCGCGCCTGCGCGCCGGTGGCCGGCGATGGCGGCGCGCTCCGCCAGGAATTGCGAGCCTTTCAGTCCCTCGAACGCCTGCACGGACGACAGGCAGGCCAGCGCCGCGAGCGCGCCATCGGCGCACGCCGCCAGCGGCAGCGGGCACATCAGCGGCGCAGCTTCTGTGCGCCCGGTCAGCGCCATCAGGCCGCTGCGCGCCCAGCTCAAGGCGGGGTGTTCATCGGCTACGGCTACGGCGATGGACTGCGGGACCGGAACCCCGAGCGTCTGCAGCAGGTGCGTGGCATACGCCTGCGCCGTCGGGATGGGTCCGGCGGATGCCGCGTTCAAGACGTCATCCGGCACGACATGACGACGACGCGCACCGCGCTAGGCCCGCTGCGCGGTGCGGCGCCCTGACGCCATTTGCTCCGCACGCTGCCGGATGCCCTGGGTCATGCCGGCAAATCCTTTTTGCAGACGTCCCCCGAGCAGGCCGCGCACCAGCGGCATCAGCCAGCCCTTGAGGTGGAAGTACGAGCGGTAGCGCGTGCGGCCATCGGCCAGCGCCTCGACCTCGTGCGAGCGGAAGCTCGACAGCGCGCCGGCCGGCACCGGCTTCATGCGATAGGCGAAGCGCCTGCCCTCGACATATTCCAGTACCCACTCGCGCTGCGGCTGCGGCCTGGCCATGAGCTGCACCTTCATGTCGATGGGGTCGCCCGGCCTGAACGTGGTGCTGCACTCGCGCATGAACGGATTCCATTCCGGATAGCGCTTGAGGTCGGTGATGACCTCCCAGACCAGCGCGGCGGGCGCATCGATCTCGATGGTTTTTTCGATGACAAACATGATTTTCGCGATCCTCGAACGGGTTTCAACAATCCGGCGTGCCGGCGACCAGCCAGCGATTCTTGGCGGCCTTGACTCTATCCATCAGATCCACGGCATCCTCTGGCAGCAGAAAACCTTGATCGACCGAGCGCTGTGTCGCCGCCTTCATCTTGCAATAGTAGTCGGCGTGGGTCGGATACAGCTGCTGCAATTGCACTACGGTGAACGGGATGGTGATGCCGCCGAGATTGCAGATGTCGGAACGATAGGTCGCCACCGGCACCTCGATCGGCGGCAGACGGATGCCGCCCAGCGCATTGGAATACTGGTCGCGCGCCAGCGTATTGCCATCGAACTGGTAGCGCGGCGCCTCGGGCGGTTCGACGCCGGTCTTGATCCAGCGGTCGAGGTCGTGGATCGCGACCATCACCACGTAGCGCAGCGGGAATTGCGTGCCCTGCACGATGCAGACGAGCTGGCCGGGGTCGATCTGCTCGCCGTAGTTGCCGGCGGCGACATGCAGCGCGGCATCGGCGCTGCCGGGCTGCTTGGGCGTGTCGGCCAGCACACGCAGGGCTTCGCCCTCGATCTGGTGATAGCCGACCCAGAAATCCTGGTGCGCCGCGCCGGCGACTTCCCACAGCCGGTAGTTGTGGCTGACATTCGGCGCCACCGGCGTCGCTTCACGCTCGCTGAACAGCTGGATGGTCGGCACCGCCGGATCGGCCGGATAGATTTTGTCGCCGTCGCCATCGGAATGGATCAGGAACGCGTCGATCACGCGCGCCTCGGGCTGCACCTTGATCAGGTAGTTGCGCAGGTAGGTCCCCGACTGCGACTGGCCGACCGCAATGATCTTCTGCACGTGCAGGCCCGCCATCGGATCGACCGCCGGCGGATGCTTCATCGCCTGCGCGATCTGCGAAAACATGTCGTAGGCGTAGTCGTCACCCGGGTGCGACAAGGCCATGTAGCGCACCGGGTCCCACATCTTGGGCGTCAGCTCCGGAAGGCAGCAGACGCCGGCCGCCTGCGCACTGACATGGACATAGGCGTAGCCGTCGCGCACGAACAGCTGGTGCGCCTCGAGCGTGTCCACCGCGTTCTCGAACTGCGCGGTAACATTGACCCAGTCGAGAATCACGGTGCCATTGAATTTTGCCGGGTCCAGCGGGCGCCGCACGATGATGCGCGTGGTGTACGGCGCGGTGGTCGAGGGCGTGGTGTAGGTCTTGGCCGTGCCGGAGACGAAGTATTCCTGCTCGTCGTAACCGAGATCGGCGAGGTCGTAGAAGCTGTCCCACAGCGGGTGGCCGTGGATGCCGGCATCGCCGATCGGACCGCTCACTTCCGGCACGGGCACCGCATAGGCGGGCGTCGCGCCGCTGGCGACCGTTGCCGAATTGCCGCAGCCAACGACGGCCACGCAGGCCATGCATGCCAGCACATTCCTGATTTTCAGCATCGACCGCCCTCCCCGACAGTCCTGCAAACTGCGTGGGGACCCCTCCCCACGCTACTGGACGAACTCCTGGCGGATCACGCGGCGCAGGACTTTTCCCAGTTCGTTATACGGCAGCGCGTCCTTGAACACGATTTTCTGCGGCACGCGCGAAGAGCGCAATTTGCCCTTCACCAGGTCCTGCAACTCGGATGCGGTCACGGTCCTGCCGTCCCGCAGCACCACGGCGGCGGCGACGCCTTCGCCCCATTGCTCGTCCGGCATCGCGACCACCGCCGCATCCGCGACCGCCGGATGCGATAGCAGCACATCCTCGATCTCGCCCGGCGAAATGTTCTCGCCGCCGCGTACGATCACGTCGTCGGCGCGGCCGTCGAGGAACAGGTAGCCCTCGGCATCCAGATAGCCGCGATCCTTGGTCGGGAACCAGCCGTCGGCATCGAGCTGGCTGCCCTGCTGCAAATATTCGCCGGACACCTGCGGGCCGCGCACGAACACCAGCCCCGCTTCCTCGGCGCCAAGCACCTTGCCACTGTCGTCGCGGATCTGGATTTCCACCGCGCCCGGCTTGCCCACCGAGGCCAGGCGGCGGCGCACCGCCGGATCG
Source organism: Stenotrophobium sp. (assembly GCA_035565075.1). Taxonomy (GTDB): domain Bacteria; phylum Pseudomonadota; class Gammaproteobacteria; order Nevskiales; family Nevskiaceae; genus Stenotrophobium. The sequence continues at coordinate 1,843 of DATMTG010000107.1, read as the reverse complement.
CTGCTGGCGGCGGCGGCGCGATGATCCTCGGGCCCGAGCACGGCGATGGTGGAACTGGTCTCGGTGAGACCGTAAGCGTTGGTGAAATCGACCTGCGGCAACAGCTGCATCGCCTTCTGGATCGTGGCCAACGGCATCTTGCCGCCGCCGTAGGCCAGCGCGCGCAGCGCCGGCAGGTTGGCCGGTTCGCCGTTCTGGCCCAGGTGATCGACGATGCGTTGCAGCATGGTCGGCACCAGGAACGCGTTGCTGACCGAGTTCTCGCGGCAGGCCGCCAGCCACGCCTTCGCATCGAAGCCTTCGAGCTGCACCATGCAACGGCAGGCATAGGTCGACGACAGCACCGCCGAAATGCCGGCGATGTGATACGGCGGCACCGTGACGATGATCGCGTCGTTTTCGTCGGCCGCGGCGAACTCCACCGTGCCGACGATGTAGCTCATCAGGTTTTCATGCCGCAGGATCGCGGCCTTGGGCGCGCCGGTAGTGCCGCTGGTGAACAGCTGCACCGCGATCTCGCGCGGGTCGTCGCCGATCTCCGGCAGCACGCCGTCGGCGGCGGGCAGCGACAGGAACGCCGCGCGCTCGACCACTTGCACGCCTTCGCGCGGGGCGACCAGCCGGGCGTAATCGGCGCCGGTTACCAGATACGCCGGCGCGACGCGCTCGATCAGCGCATTGATCTCCGGCTGCGTCAGGCGATAGTTGAGCGGCACGTAGGGCACGCCGGCGAAGGCGGCGGCAAAGATCGCAACCGGCGCGGCCGGGCTGTTGACGTCCAGCAGCGCCACGTGCCGCGCGCCGCTGGCCCGGATCGCGGCCGCCGCACGCTGCGCCGCCTCGCGCAGTTCGGCATAGGTATAGCGGCTCCCGCCCGAGACCACGGCGATGCGGTCGCCAAAAGCCTCGGCGGCCATATCGAGAATCGTTGCAATATTCATAAATAATTCTTGGTGCGTCTGTCGCCGCTCGCCGCGCTAGATCCCATGCTCCGCATGGGGCCCTCCACGCGGCCCGGGCTTCAGTCGGAAGACGGCAGCTGCTTGGCCTGCTTGATCTCCAGCGCGCTGCCGTCGAGCGTCAGCGTGCCCTTGCCGCCCTTGGTGCAGAGCAGTTCCAGCGACTCATCGGCGTTGACGTAGCGCTTGCCGATCAGCACTTCGCCGGTATCGCCCGCAGCCAGGGCGGCGCCGGGCGGCGCCGGTGCCGCGCCGCCGACCATCGCGACACCGCCGCAGGCGAGATCGAACTCCCCGGCCGGCGCCTTGACGATCATCACCTGCGCGTCGCTGACGGCGCTCTTGTAGCGTGCGCCGGGTTTCAATGCTGTCTTTGCCATCTCGAATCTCTCCAGACCTTCTTGAATGAATTACCGGCGGACGGCAGCGACCGTCCGCGCCCACGCCGCGATGCGCTCGTACAGGCCGACGCGTGCGGGAAACAGGAAATGACTATGCCCGGCCGCGGCGATCACGTACAGCGTGACATCGCGACTGGCGCTGAAGCTGGCGGGAATCTCGTGCGGCGGCCCGGCCATGTCGTTCTCGCCCAGGCCGAGGAACACCGGCACGGCGATCTGCCTGGCTTCCGGCAGCACGTTGTCGGGCAGCATCGACATGAACGCCGGCACCGGCAGCAGCGGATTGGCGACCTGCTTGATCGCGGCGGCGCCGCGCGGGTCGGCGCTCTTGCCCGCAAAGATTCCGCCCGACTGCGGCGTCGGCTTGATCACCGGGTAGGGCTGCACGAACATCGTCCGCGCCAGCTGCGGCAGCTTGGCGCGCACGGCGGCGGCATCGCGCGCCAGCTCACGCACCTGCGGCGGCAGGTATTCCGGCAGCCC
>DATMTG010000106.1:0-3467 GCA_035565075.1 Stenotrophobium sp. | reverse complement strand
CTCTCCAACCCGGATCGGTGCGCCAAGGAATTGGCCGCCTATCGATGACCAGGACCCCATGATGAAAATGACCGATGCGCCCAGCGTATTTCGTAAAAATCCCATTGCCCTTGCGGTGCTGATGCTGGGCGCTTTGCCGCTGCAGGCTCTGGCGCAGGATGCTGCAGCCGCGCCTGCAACCCAAGGTGAAGCGCTCTTGCTATCAAATGTCGGCGATGCCACGCGGCTATCGGAGGTAGTGGTCAGCGGCGAGCGTTTGCAGGATGACTACAAGCGGGATGTTTCCAATGCCGGAGCCAAATCACCCACGCCGATCCGCGATATCCCGCAATCCGTAACCGTGGTCAACCGTGCGGTGATGGATGCCCAGGGGGCGGATTCGCTGGAGGAGGCTTTGCGCTACGTGCCTGGCATCACCTTTACCGCGGCTGAGGGTGGCAGTATCGGCAACAACATCAACCTGCGCGGTTTTTCAGCGAGGACGGACATTTTCCTTGATGGCTTCCGAGACCGCGGTCAGTATTACCGCGATACGTTCTCACTGGATTCGGTCGAGGTTCTCGAAGGACCTTCGTCGATGCTGTTTGGCCGTGGTTCTACCGGCGGGGTGATCAACCAGGTCAGCAAGCTCCCGACTTCGACGCGACGCGACGAGTTATCGGCAACGATCGGGACCAGCGATCAGTACCGAATCACCGGCGATTTCAATCACCCCATCAACGACTCGGTGTCGGTGCGGATGCCTGTAATGGCGCAGGCCGTCCACTCGACTCGCGATGTCATGCACAACCGCGATTATGGCCTTGCGCCCTCGGTACGCATCAAGCTCGACCCGGACACCAGCCTGACCTTGTCGAGCTTGCTGGAATACAACCACGACATGCCCGACTACGGCTTGCCGCCGCTGAATGGTCGCCCGGCAAATGTCTCGCGCAATAACTTTTACGGACTCACCGACGATGCAACCGTACAGAAGGTCGGGGTGTTCAATGCCCGGATTGAATCGCGTCTTGCTCCCGCGCTGACGCTGCGCAACCAGACGCAGTACAGCCATTACACGATCGATGCGCGTGAAACGGCTGCAAACTCCGTCGGGACCTGCAGTGCAGATCCATGTACGGCGGCGGACTTCACTGTATTGCCGACCAAGAGCTCCGGAAACTTCACCGCCGTGCCGCCCGATCAGCTTCATGTGCAGTTGGGCAGTCACGCTCGCGGCATTGTTGACAGCTCGCTTTATAACCAGACCGATGCCATCTGGAGTTTCAATACCGGCACCATCGGGCACAAACTGGTCACGGGTGCCGAGGTCGGACGCGATACTTATCTCAATCAGAGCCTGACGCTCAACAATGCGGACAACCTGATCCTGTCGCTGACGAATCCCGCCCAGCTGTCAGGGGCAGAGAACGGCGTGACGACGACTGCCGGAAATCTCGGCCGTGCCCATGCGACCACGATTGCCGCTTACGTCAACGATACCGTTTCGCTGACTCGACACTGGAAGGCGGTTGCCGGCCTGCGCTGGGATCGTTTCCGCGCCGATCTCAGTAACAGCATTCCATCCAGCCGCAATGTGGCGACCGCCGATCAGACCGTGAACTTCACCAGCGTGCGAGGCGGAGTGCTGTATCAGCCCAGTGAGGCGCAGTCCTACTACCTGTCCTACGGCACCTCGTTCAATCCTTCTCTGGAACAGCTGACGGTCCGCAATGGCCAGCAGGCGATCCCGCCGGAGAAGAACCGATCCTACGAAATCGGTGGCAAGTGGGATCTGATGAATGGTGCCCTGTCGCTGACCTCGGCCCTGTTCCAGATCGAAAAAGCCAACGCACGCTCGCAGAATACGGATGGCACTTATGACCTCGATGGTACGGTGCGGGTCAATGGTGTGGAAGTCGGCGCCACGGGCCATCTGACTCCAAAATGGCAGGTCTTCGGCGGCTATACCTGGCTCGATGCCGAGGTCGTCGAGGCTTCGGCCACTGACGGCACATTGGGCAAGACGCCAGCCAATACGCCGCGCAACAATGCCTCTTTGTGGACGACCTATCTTGTGACGCCCGCCTGGGAGGCAGGCACCGGCCTGGTGTATTCGTCTTCGCGCTATGCCGTCGCCAACAACACGGTGCAGGCCCCCGGGTTCACGCGCTGGGACGCTACATTCGCCTACCACCAGCCCCAGTATGATCTGCGTCTGAACCTGATCAATCTGGCCGACGTGCGCTATTTCGATTCGGTCATCCAGTCTGATGGGGGGCGCGCGGTACCGGGCGACAGTCGCGCGGTACAGATGACGTTTACTTATCGGATCTGACGGGAATTCGAGCAATGATACTGACCATTCCCGGCGTGCTGGATGCGCAGCAGCTGCATGGATTCCGCCGGAAACTGGAGGCTGCTGAGGCACCGTGGCTGGACGGCCGTGTCACGGCCGGATACCAGGGGGCGCCGGTCAAACGCAATCAGCAGATCGACGAGGCGTCCGCACTCGCGCGTGAATTGGGCGACACGATCCTGTCTGAGTTGGAGCGCCACCCGCTGTTCATCAGTGCGGTTTTGCCCAATCGGGTCTACCCGCCGATGTTCAATCGTTACGAGCAGGGGATGCACTTCGGCAAACACGTCGATGGTGCCGTCCGGTTGATTCCGGGCACAGGGGCAAAGCTGCGCACGGATATTTCGGCAACGCTGTTCCTGGCCGATCCAGAAGATTACGACGGCGGCGAATTGCTGATCGAAGACACCTATGGCCCGCAGTCGGTGAAATTGCCTGCAGGCGATCTCCTGGTGTATCCGGCGAGCAGCGTGCATCGCGTTGCGCCGGTAACGCGTGGCGTGCGTCTTGCCAGCTTTTTCTGGATACAAAGCATGGTGCGAGACGATGCGCAGCGCACGCTGCTGTTCAATCTAGATCGCGCCGTGCAGCGTCTCAATGCCACGCACGCGGATGACGAAGCCCGCCTGAGCTTGACCGGCTGCTACCACAACCTGTTGCGGCAATGGAGCGAGGCATGAGCGCGGAGGCGTTGATTGGTGTTGCGGCGTCTGATGAAGGGGTCGCATCAGAGCCCCTGGTGCCACGGTCGTCACGCAGTCGATGGTATCGCGGGAATATCATTCTCTGGCTGCGGCGCACGCATGGCTGGATCGGATTGTGGGGCGCGGCGCTGGGTCTGCTGTTTGGCGGCAGCGGCATCCTGCTCAACCACCGGTCGGTGCTGCGGATTCCGGCCGCACATGCCGAGGTCAGTACGGCACAGATTCCCTTGCCGCAGCCATATCCGGCGGACGCAGCAGACTTGGGCCGCTGGCTGCAGGGTGCATTGGCGCTGCAGGCGGGCGCCACGCGCGTGCGCGAGGAGCCGGCACAAGCCGTTGCCTGGGGAGATCACGACCTCAGGCAGCCAGCGCACTGGAGCATGTCGTTCACAACGCCGAATGCCAATGTCCAGGCCGACTGGTGG
>DATMTG010000105.1:0-6848 GCA_035565075.1 Stenotrophobium sp. | reverse complement strand
ATTGGAACCCGCCCGCGGTGAAAGGTTCCGTTAAGTTTGGTAACGGTCTCGTCGGGACTGCCGGCCGTGTGAGCGCCCAATAAAAAGCCCGATGACCTGGGGGGAGGCCATCGGGCAACAACTCCGGCTTGGGGTGCCGGCTACCGTTCAGGGAGTGGAACGGGAGCGGGAAAAGGGAGGAATCCGCGCTCAGGAACTTAGAGTCGGGTGATCCGGGAAAAGTTCCGGCATTCGCATCCGCCCGCCTGCTCCTGAAAATAATCCATAGATTTCAGTGTTTTGCAGGCATGGTAGTGTGCGTCGGGCGCTTCAGGATTTCAGGGCGCCGGACAGGTCGTGCGCGGCATCCCAGTTCGGACCCAACCCAGCCTCGGCCTGCAGCGGCACTTTTAGTTCAAAAATGCCGCACATGCTGGCGGTGATTTCAGGTGCCAGTTCACGCAACCGCGCTTCCGGCCCTTCAAACACCAGTTCATCGTGCACCTGCATGATCATGCGCACCTCCGGCGCCCGCGCGCACAGGTCCGCGTGCAGCGCGATCATCGCCAGCTTGATCAGGTCGGCCGCCGTACCCTGCAACGGCGCGTTGATCGCGGTGCGCTCGGCGTATTGACGCAGATTGGCGTTGCGCGAATTGATGTTGGGCAGATACAGCCGCCGTCCCAGCAGGGTTTCGACGTAGCCGATGCGATGCGCCTGCTCGCGGGTGCTGTCCATGAATCGCTTGACCCCGGGATAACGCTCGAAGAATTTTTCGATGTAGGACTGCGCGTCCTGGCGCGATATCGCGAGCTGTCGCGCCAGCCCGAACGCGGACATGCCGTAAATCAGGCCGAAGTTGATCGCCTTGGCCGCGCGCCGCTGCTCGCCGCTGACCTGCTCCAGCGCCAACCCGAACACTTCGGCCGCTGTCGCCTGGTGAATGTCGCGGTTGTGATGGAACGCGTCCAGCAGCTTGGCGTCGCCGGAGAAATGCGCCATCAGGCGCAGCTCGATCTGCGAGTAATCGATCGACAGCAGCGCCTGTCCGGGCGCGGCGACGAACGCCTGGCGGATGCGCCGGCCCTCGGCGCTGCGGATCGGGATGTTCTGCAGGTTCGGGTCCTGCGAGGACAGGCGGCCCGTCGCCGCCACCGCCTGGTGATAGCTGGTATGGATGCGGCCGGTGCGCGGATTGATCTGCTGCGGCAGCGCATCGGCATAGGTCGAGCGCAGCTTGGTCAGTCCGCGCCAGTCGAGAATCAGCCGCGGCAGGGCGTGCTGCGCGGCCAGTTCCTCCAGCACGTCCTCCGCCGTCGACGGATCGCCCTTGGGCGTCTTGCCCAGCACCGGCAGCTGCAGCTTCTCGAACAGGACCTGCTGCAACTGCTTGGGCGAGCCGAGGTTGAATTCAGTGCCAGCCTCGCGGAAGGCCTCGGCCTGCAACGCGGCCATGCGCTCGCCGAGTTCGACGCTGATGCGCGCCAGCAGCGCGCCGTCGATGCCGACGCCGGTCTGCTCCATGCGCGCCAGCACAGGCACCAGCGGCATCTCGATGGTTTCGTAGACGCGCTTGAGCGCCTCGATTTCGCAGACGCGCGGATACAGCGCGTGATGCAGGCGCAGGGTGATGTCGGCGTCCTCGGCCGAGTATTCGCCGGCCTTTTCCAGCTCGACCTGGTTGAAGGTGATCTGGTTCCTGCCCTTGCCCGCCACATCGCTGAACGCGATGGTCTGGTGGCCGAGATATTTCTGCGCCAGCGTGTCCATGTCGTGGCGATTGCCGGCCGCATCGAGCACATAACTCTGCAGCATGGTGTCGTGCCGCACGCCGCGCACCTGCACGCCATGATTGGCCAGCACGTTGAGATCGAACTTGATGTGCTGCCCGACCTTGGCGCGCTGCCCGTCTTCCAGCACCGGCCGCAGCCGCGCCAGCACTTTTTCCAGCGGCAATTGCGCCGGCGCGCCCAGGTAATCGTGCCCAACCGGGATATACCAGCCGTGTCCGGCTTCGATCGCAAACGCCAGGCCCACCAAGCGCGCCTGGTTCGATTCGAGGCTGTCGGTTTCGGTGTCAAAACAGAACAGCTCGGCGGCTTCGAGTTTTTCTGCCAGCCTGTCTAGTGCGGTTTCATCCAGCACCAAATCGAAACGGGTCTTGATCTGCTCCGATTCGATGTAGGGCGGATTAGCGGCGTCAGCCGCGTTATCCGCCGTGCCCGCGTGCTCGCTCTGGCGGGTTACGTCGGGCAAAGCCGGACTAACCCGCCCTACGGCTTCTGCCATGCCGTTACGGAGTTCTTCCAGCCAGCGATGAAATCCCATGCGCTGGTAAAACGATGTGAGCTTTTCGGTATCCGCGGTGCCGGGAACGAGGTCGGCTATCGTCACCGGCAGTTCCAGTTCGCAACGGATCGTGGCGAGGTCCTTGGCCACCGGCAGCAGACCCTGCTGCAGATGCGCACGGAATTTTTCACCGACCTTGCCGCCAATCTTGTCGGCCTGCGCCACCAGCGCATCGAGCGAGCCGTACTCGTTCAACCACTTCGCCGCGGTCTTGGGGCCGACGCTGGGCACGCCGGGAATGTTGTCGCTGGTGTCGCCCATCAGCGCCAGCAGGTCGATGATGCGCGCCGGCGGCACGCCGAATTTTTCCACCACGCCGGCCGGATTCATGCGCCGGCTTTTCATGGTGTCGAGCAGGTGCACCTTGTCGTTCACCAGCTGCGCCATGTCCTTGTCGCTGGTGACGATCAGCACGTCCAGACCTGCGGCCTCGCCCTGCTTCGCGAGCGTGCCGATGACATCGTCCGCCTCGACCTCGGGAATTTGCAGCACCGGCAGGCCCAGCGCCGTGACCATCTCGATGATCAACGGGAACTGGCTCGACAGGTCCTCCGGCGTTTGGTCGCGGTTGGCCTTGTAGTCGGCGTAGATCGCCTCGCGGAACGTCGGCCCGGGTGGATCGAACACCACGCAGATCCGCTCCGGCGCGTAGTCCTTCATCAAGCGTCGCAGCATGTTGCCCATGCCGTAGACCGCGCCGGTCGGCTCGCCCGCAGGATTGGTCAGCGGCGGCAACGCGTGATAGGCGCGGAACAGCCACGACGAACCGTCGATCAGGATCAGCGGTTTCACCGGAATCCCCACTGTGGCCAGTCCTGCACGAGCTGCGCGAACGCCGCGTAGGCTTCTGCACGCGGATGCGCGCCGTCATTGGCGGCGGCCTGGCGCAGCCAGATCGAATCTTTCGCGCTCAGCGCGTCGAACACCGGCAGGTAGGGCACGCGTAGTTCCCTGCAGATTTCGCCGAACTGCCGGCTCAGCGCAGCGATCCGCAGGTTCTGCGCATCATCGGCCACCGGCGGTGGGCCGATCATCACGGTGCTGTAACGGCGGCTCGCGAGGTCGAGAATGCCGCGCAGATTGTTCACGCTGTCCTCGGGCGCGATGCGGGTCTTGCCGGCGAGCACGATCGTGTCGTTGACGCCGAAGGAAAACACGACGTGCCTGCGGTCGCCCTGTTGCAGGCGCCGCTCGCATTCCGGTTGCCAGCGCGCGGCGATGTCGGCGCTGGTCTCGTAGCGGATGCCGAGGTTGTAGACGGTCAGCTCGTGGCTGCCTGTGGCGCGTGCGCAGACGCGGCCCACCCAGCCGCGGTGCTCCGGATCGCCGACGCCGGCGACGAACGAGTCGCCGACAAAACAGACCCGGATATCGGCGACGGCGTTCACGGCAGCACGGCCTCTCCGCGCAGCAGATCGTCCAGCGTCTCGCGTGCACGCACCAGATGCAGCGTACCGCCGTCGACCATCACCTCGGCGGCGCGCGGCCGCGTGTTGTAGTTGGACGCCATGGTATAGCCGTAGGCGCCGGCGGTACGCACCGCCAGCAGGTCGCCCTCGGCCAGCGCCAGGCTGCGGTCCTTGCCGAGCCAGTCGCCGCTTTCGCAGACCGGGCCGACGATGTCCCAGCTTTTTTGCTCCGCCGCGGATTTCTCGCTGGCGGGAATGATGTCCATCCATGCCTGGTACAGCGTCGGCCGGATCAGGTCGTTCATCGCCGCATCGACCACCGCGAAATTCTTCGCCTCCGTGCACTTGAGCGCGGCGACGCGCATCAGCAGCACGCCGGCATTGCCAGCGATGGCGCGGCCCGGTTCGGTCATGACCTTGAGGCCGCGATCGCCCAGCCTGGCCAGCAACGCAGTGGCCCAGACGCTGGGCGCAATCGGCTGCTCGTCGCGATAGCGCACGCCCAGACCGCCGCCGACGTCGATGTGCCGCAGCCGGATACCGGCCGCCTGCAGGCGCTCGACCAGCGCCAGCACGCGGTCCAGCGCGTCGAGGAACGGCTGCACCTCCAGCAACTGCGAGCCGATGTGGCTGGCGATGCCGATGATCTCGATGCCGGACATTGTTGCCGCAGCCGCGTAGAGCCGCTCGGCGGCGGCGATGTCGACGCCGAACTTGTTGTTCTTGAGCCCGGTGGAAATGTACGGATGGGTTTTGGCATCCACGTCCGGGTTGACGCGCAGCGCAATGCGCGCACGCTCGCCGCGCTTGTGCGCGACGGCATTCAGTCGCAGCAGCTCGGATTCCGACTCGACGTTGAAGCAGTGGATGCCGGCGTCGAGCGCATCGTGCATTTCCTGCACGGTCTTGCCGACACCGGAGAACACGATCTTGCCGGGCTCGCCGCCGGCGCGCAGCACGCGGAACAGTTCGCCGCCGGAGACGATGTCGAAGCCGCTGCCCAGGCGCGCCAGCACGTTGAGCACCGCGAGATTGGAATTGGCCTTGACCGCGTAGCAGACCTGGTGCGGCACGCTCGCCAGCGCCTGGTCGAAGGCGCGGTAATGGCGCTCCAGCGTCGCCCGCGAATAGACATAGCAGGGCGTGCCGTAGCGCGCGGCGATCTCGGCGACCGGCACGTCCTCGGCATACAGCGCGCCGCCGCGATACTCGAAATGATCCACTACGGGGTTTCCTGGTTGGGGCCGGCGGCCGGCGCCGGGGGGCTGGGGGTCGCCGGGGGCGGTGTGCCGGTCTGGGCCGGCGGCGTCGTGGTCGCGGGCTGGGCCTGTCCGTAGGGCAGCGGCTTTCTGACCGGCGCCTGGTCCGGCAGGGTCAGCGCGCCGGTCTGGCCACAGCCGCACAGGCACAGGACCGCCAGCAGTCCGCTGCAGATCAGGATACGTTGGCCCATCGTGAACTCGCTCCGGAAGACGGCGTGCAGTTTACCCGACCGTTGCCGCGGCCGGCGCCAACGCCGACAATCGCAGGACTTTTATCCCGACCATCCCCATGAATATCCAGGAAAGCCCCGAAGCCGTCGTCATCGACCCCGTCAGCCGTGCGCGCGCCGCCGTGATCTGGCTGCACGGCCTGGGCGCCGACGGCCATGATTTCGTGCCGATCGTGCCGGAACTCGGCTTGCCGGACGATCACGGTATCCGCTTCGTGTTCCCGCACGCGCCTGTACGGCCGGTGACGATCAACAACGGCATGAAGATGCGCGCCTGGTACGACATCCTCAGCCTGTCGAAGATGAACCAGCAGGATGAGGCCGGCATCCGCGCCTCCGAGAAAATCGTGCACGGCTACATTCAGCGCGCACTAGCCGATGGCATTGCCGCGAACAAGATCATCATCGCCGGCTTCTCGCAGGGCGGCGCCATCACTCTGCACACCGCGCTGCGCTACCCGCAGACCCTCGGCGGCGTGCTGGCGCTGTCGACCTATCTGCCGCTGGCCGAGCAACTCGCCGCCGAAGCCAGCGCCGCCAACCGCGCGACGCCGATCCTCATGTGTCACGGCGAGTTCGACCCGGTGCTGCCGTACCTGCTCGGCGAGAACTCCTGCGAAATCCTGCGCAGCGAAGGCTATGCCGTGGACTGGCGCAAGTACCCGATGCAGCACCAAGTCTGCGCCGAGGAAATCGAAGTCATCGGCCACTGGCTGCAGCAGCGCCTGGGATAAACCTTCACGACCGGAGAGCCGCGCATGTTTCTCTCGCCCAGCTAAATGTTCTACATCGTCATCGGCCTGCTCCCGGTCGCGCTGATTGTCTACCGCAACGCGCGCCTGTTCGCGACCGGCGACGCGGCGGTCGGCAGTTCCGCGCTCGAATGGCTGTATGTCCCTCATCGCGCTTGCGACCTTGCTGATCTGTGCAGTAAGCCAATTAGTCGTTTTAAGGCTCGCGGACAGCGGATCAACATTCGAAACCGGGCGCCCTGGCCGCGTTGGATTCTTCCTGAAAACAATCCAACGCGGCCCCTTATTTCCGTCGGCACGCTGCACGACGGCAGGTTTGTCGAACGCCCGTAGCCAGGCATACAGGCTATGTGTGGTAACACCCAGCCGGCCGGCGACCTCTGCAACCTTGAAGCCGCGCTCCGTAACCTGTCGAACCGCTTCAATCTTGAACTCGTCCGTATACCGCTTGCTGCTCATAAACACCTCCAGTTGAACCATTTTCCATGATCCAGAGATGTCTATAAAAGGCTGGGCGATTCAGGCCCAGTCTGAAACCAGGTTGCCGTTGGCATCGTAGGTCAGATTGCCGGTGCCACCAGCGCCGGTCCAGGTGACGAGCTGGTTGTTGGCGTTGTAGGTGGAAGTGGAGTCGTAGGCGGGCGGGTTGACCTGGTTGGTGGTGCTGACGCGGCGACCGACAGCGTCGTAGGTGTAGCCCACAGAACTGATAACAGTGCCGCCAGCGGCTGCGGTGTAGGTGATGCCAGTGCTGTCAACGCGACAAATTAACCGCTGTGATCGCAGCGCATTTCTGCGGCGTTTGCGCGGTTTCAGTTTCGTGGCGTGCATGACCTGATTCGATCCACGTTTTGCGTCACCCGCTAT
>DATMTG010000104.1:0-4889 GCA_035565075.1 Stenotrophobium sp. | reverse complement strand
GCTCGAACTCGAGTTGGGAGATTGGTCGAATGCGAGGCACTACGGTTGGATAGCCACACGCTCGCTGGCCGACTTCGATGCGGATAGCGATGGATATCGCCACGCTCGCGCTGCGATAGGTCTGTATGTGCTGGAACGGCTGATCACCGGACTGATCCAGCGTGGGCAGTTCAATGGAGAGGGCAGACCTACACCGGGTTGGTCGTCTGCACTTGGTCCAAAGCGCACCACTGCATGTCCAACGCCATTCGGATTCCTATGGGCTGCCTGCCTCGAACAGGAAACACGTTGCCCGCCCTGTCGTCAGAGCCCATTGCGATACATGTCGCGTTGCTCATTCGCTGCAGCGAGCAGCCATGTACGAAATTCCGCCAATGCGGGGTCGTGCGCGTGGGCCGGGCGGTATGCCAGATACCAGCTCTCATATTTCTTTCCGGTGGAATGAAAAGGGGCGACCAGCCGGCCCGATCTGAGTGCATCGCTGACGTAGGGAAGCTGGGCTACGGCGACGCCCACGCTGTCCAGCACTGCCTGCATAGCCATAGCCGAGCTCTCGAAGGTCACTTCCGTTTTTGGCTTGAGCGGTGCACGTAACCCTGCGGCCTTGAACCACCATGCCCACTGCTCACGCAGATGCGCGACCACGATCAGGGTGGCTTGACGCAGATCGCGTGGTTGATGCAAACCCTTCGCCAAAGCGGGGGTACAGACCGGCACCAGGGTCGAAGGAAACAACTCCTTTGAAATGTAGCCGGGCCAATCGCCGGAGCCGCGGCGCACGGTGCAGGTCCAGTCGTCACGCATTGGATTCATGAGACCGCCCGTTGCCACGCGGACCTCGATCTGCGGGTGATCATGGTTGAAACCGGCCAGCCGCGGGATCAGCCAATGCAATGCCAATGCGGGAGCGACACCTACCGTGAGCACTGGACCGGCGCGCATGGCCGAAACCTGTGCGACCAGCCGCGTGATCGCCTCGAAGGCGTCGGTCAACCCGGGCTGCAGCGCGCGTCCTTGCGGCGTGAGTTCGAGTCCGTTTGCGCGGCGATGGAATAGCGGGAAGCCGAGGCGGCGTTCCAGCAGACGCACGCTCTGGCTCACCGCCGCCTGCGTGACATGCAGGTCGCTGGCGGCCGAGGTGAAGCTGCCGCAGCGGGCTGCCGTTTCGAAAGCACGCAGCCCATTCAGGAAGGGAAGAGGTACTGACACGACGGATAGCCCAAGAAAAACTTTCGTGATAGCAAGGATTAGTCGTTGGTCACGCGCGGCGCTTGTGCTCGAAGATAGCGCTATTGCGCCGCTTTGCCACGCAACCCTATCTCCTTTCAAGTTGGCCTGTCGAATGACATACCCCAAGCTTGGCTTTGCCTTCTTTTCTGCTGTCCCCACCTTGATTGCCGAAGCTGGGGGTGACCGTGGGCCCGGGCATGCCTGGCGCGTTGCCGACGCCGCGGTGACTTTCTCTTGGTGTGAATCGACCCGGTGAACTTGTCCGCGCCGTTCATCGCGCGGCCCGTCGCCACCGCCCTGCTCATGGCCGCGGTGGCTTTGGCGGGCATCGTCGCGTTTCCACTGTTGCCCGTCGCGCCGCTGCCGCAGATCGACGCTCCGACCATCCAGGTCACGGCCACCCTGGCGGGTGCCAGCGCGCAAACCATGGCGTCATCGGTGGCCACGCCATTGGAGCGTCAGTTGGGGCAGATCGCCGGGGTCAGCGACATGACCTCATTCAGCGCGATGGGTGCGACCTCGGTCACCATCCAGTTTGAGCTGGATCGCAACATCGACGCGGCGGCGCAGGACGTGCAGGCAGCGATCACGGCGGCTGGCAACACCCTGCCGCGGGCGATGACCACGCCGCCAACCTACAAGAAGTTGAACCCGACGGATGCGCCGATCCTGGTGCTGGCGGCGAGTTCCGACGCGCTTCCGCTGACCGCCGTCTCGGATGCCGTCGACAATTTTCTGGCGCGCAAGATCTCACAGATACCGGGCGTGGCCCAGGTTTCACTCGGCGGCGAACAGCGGCCTTCGATTCGGGTGCAAGCCGACCCCGGCCGGCTCGCGGCAGTCGGCTTGACGCTTGAGCAAGTGCGTGCCGCGCTGATCGCGGCCACCACCGACGACGCGAAAGGCACCATCGACACACCCACGACGAGTTTCGCGATCGCCGCAAACGATCAGATCGTCCAGGCGCAACCGTTCGAGGATGTCGTGCTTGCCTACAAGCATGGCGCGCCCATCCGGGTGCGCGATATCGGGCGGGCCGTCGCCGCTGCCGCCGATCGCAACGCGGCGGCGTACTACAACAATCGGCCGGCTATCCTGCTCACGGTATACAAGCAACCCGACGCCAACGTCATCGCCACGGTCGAACGCATCAAGTCGGAGCTGCCCCAGCTGGTCTCCGATATCCCCCGCGCCATCACCATCGATACGGTCCTCGACCGTACCGTCACCATCCGTGCCGCGGTACGTGACGTCGAGTTCACCTTGGTGCTGGGGGTCATCCTGGCGGTACTGGTGGTGCTGCTGTTCCTGCGCAACCTGTGGGCGACCCTGGTGCCGGGCATCACCATCGTGCTCTCGCTGCTCGGTGCGTTCGCGGCGATGTGGCTGTTCGGGTTCAGTCTCGACAACCTGTCGTTGATGGCCTTGACGCTGGGCATCGGCTTCGTGATCGACGACGCGATCGTGATGGTGGAAAACATCCAGCGCCACGTCGAGAACGGCCTGTCACCGATGCAGGCGGCGCTCAAGGGTTCGGGCGAGATTGCCTTTACCGTGTTTTCGATCAGCCTGTCGATGCTCGCGGTGTTTGTTCCGCTGTTGTTGATGGGCGGGATTGTCGGCCGCCTGTTCCAGGAATTTTCGTTGACCATGATGGCGTCGATCGTGGTGTCCATGCTGGTGTCGTTGACCCTGGCACCGATGCTGTGCTCGCGCTTCATGCGCCGCAGGAGCGGCCAGCACGGCCGCTGGCATGACCGGATCGAGGCCGCGTCCGATGCACTCCTGGATGGTTATCGGCACACGCTGGACAGCGTGCTGCGCCATCCGGCCAGCACCTTGGGTGTGCTTCTTGCCACAGTCGCATCGGCGTTGGCGCTGGCCGTTTGGATTCCCAAGGGCTTCTTTCCAATCCAGGACACCGGATTGATCCAAGGACTGGCCGAGGCGGCGCAGGGCACTTCACCCGAGGAAATGCGGCGTCTGGAGCGCCAGCTCGACGCGGTGTTGTTGCGCGACCCTGGTGTGGCCGGCGTGGCCTCCTGGACCGGCACGACGGGTGGCAGTGGCTACGCGCAGACGGCCAATACGGCGCGTTACTTCATCGTGTTGAAGCCGCTTGCACAGCGCAAGCTGTCCGCCACCGAAATCATTCGCCGGCTGAAGCCGCGCATCGGCGCTGTCGTCGGTGTCGACTTGAAGTTGAAACCGACGCAGGACATCACGACCGGTGGCCGCAATGCACGCGGCAGCTTCGAGTACACGCTGCGCGGCGCCGATGTCGACGAGCTCGATGGGTGGTCGCAGAAAATGCTGGCAAAGATGCGCACGTTGCCGCAATTGACCGATGTGGCGAGCGACCTGCAGTCCAGCGCGCCGCAACTCACGCTCCATATCGAGCGCACGGCGGCCGCACAATTCGGCATTTCAGCGCAAACGATCGACGACACGCTGAATGACGCCTATGGCCAACGCCAGATCACCCAGTACTTCACCCAGGTCAGCACTTATCCCCTGATCCTCGAGATCACGCCCGACTTGCAGCACAAGCTCGCGTCGCTCGATCGGCTGTACGTCCAATCGCCCCTCACCAGTGACGTGGTGCCGTTGTCGGTCATGACGCGAGCGGACTCCAGCAAAGTGGGCCCGCTGTCAGTGATCCATCAAGGATCGTTTCCCGCCGTCACGCTGTCGTTCAACCTGCCGCCTGGGGTGGCGCTGGGCGAAGCGGTCACCGCGATCCAGCGTGCCGCGGCAGCGATTGGCATGCCCGATGGGGTGCGCGGCGCCTTCGAGGGCAACGCCAAGGCGTTCCAGTCCTCATTGGCGAACATGCCGTGGCTGGTGTTGGGCGCCTTGGTGCTGATCTACATCGTGCTGGGAATGCTGTACGAAAGTTTCATTCACCCGTTGACGATACTGTCGACGTTGCCCTCCGCCGGCGTCGGCGCGCTGGCCATACTCTGGATCATGCACATGGGCCTGACCGTCATCGGCATCGTCGGCATCATCCTGCTGATCGGCATTGTCAAGAAGAACGGCATCCTGCTGGTCGATTTCGCCGTGGTCGCCATGCGCGAGCGCGGTCTTTCGGCGGTGGAGGCCGCGCGTGAAGCGTGCCTGCTCCGCTTCAGGCCGATCCTGATGACGACCGTGGCGGCCATGCTGGTCGCACTGCCGCTGGCGTTCGGCCATGGGGTCGGGTCGGAACTACGGCAACCACTTGGCTACGCAATGCTCGGCGGCCTGCTGCTGAGTCAGTTGCTGACGCTGTACACCACGCCGGTCATTTTCGTTTACATGGAGCGCCTGCGAAGCTGGTTGGAGTACAGGAGGCAGTCGACGCTGCGAGCTCCATCGTGACGAGCATTGGCGGCTGCCTGTCCCATGGGTATTTCCTAAGCCACCCATTGCGAACGTGTGTGGGTTCTTGGCCGCAAGGGCCGGTCGATCCGCGAGCTATCAAAGCCGGTGATCAGTCGCTGCCGCGGCTGAGCAGTAAGGTGGCGAAGCTAGACCGAAACGGCCATTCGGCACTATCAATTAGGAGATCGTCCGGTGGAACTCCGCCACATGCGCCGCTTTTTAGCCGTCGCTGAAGAACTCCACTTCGCCCGTGCAGCAGAGCGACTCCATATCGAGCAATCGCCGCTATCGCG
>DATMTG010000103.1:0-2653 GCA_035565075.1 Stenotrophobium sp. | reverse complement strand
CCGTTGAGGGTGCTGGACCGCCTCAGGCCATGATCTTTGAAAGGTTCTTGATCAGGCGGATGATTTTCTGCGTGAACCCCGCATACGGCGGGAAGAACATGCGCGCCATCATGATGCGGGTGCGGACCACGGCGCGTTCGTGCGAGAACGCCTTGAAGCCATAAAGGCCGTGGCCGCTGCCGATGCCGGAATTGTTGACGCCGCCGAACGGCAGGTTGCCCTGCAGGAAGTGCACCACGACGTGGTTGATGCAGGTACCGCCGGCGCTGGTGTTCTTGAGGAGCTTCTGAATGTTGGCCTCGCGGCGGCTCCAGATGTAGAGCGCCAGCGGCTTCGGCTGGTCGTTGATCGCAGTGATCACCTCGTCGAGATTCCTGTAGCCCGCGATCGGCAGCAGCGGCCCGAAGATTTCCTCGCTCTGGATCTTGGCGTCTGCCGGGATGTTGTCGAGCAGCGTCGGCGCGATGTAGCACTCCTTCTCGCTGACCACGCCGCCGGCGATGACACGCGCGCCACGCTGCCGGGCGTCTTCGAGCAGGCCGCTGATGCGCTGGGTGTGACGCTGGTTGACCACGCGCGCGAGATCGGGGCTGGCTTTCTGCGCGTCGTCGGTGTCGCCGTAGGCGCTGCTCAGCGCATCGCGGCAGTGGCCGATGAACGCATCCTTGACCGATTCGTGCACGAAGATGTGATCGGGCGCGATGCAGGTCTGGCCGTTGTTGGTGAACTTGCCCCAGAGGATGGTGCGAGCCGCCAGCTTGAGGTCGGCGGTCTCGTCCACGATCGTCGGCGATTTTCCGCCGAGCTCCAGCGTCACCGAGGTCAGGTGCTTGGCGGCGGCGGCCATCACCACCTTGCCGATGGCCGGGCTGCCGGTGAAGAAGATATGGTCGAACGGCAGCGCCAGCAGCGCGGTCGAGACCGAGGCGTCGCCCTCGAAGATCGCGACTTCGTCCTCGGAGAAAATCTCGCGGGTGATCCTGACCATCAGCGCCGACAGGTTCGGGGTCATTTCCGATGGCTTGAGGATGGCGGTGCAGCCGGCGGCAATCGCCGAGACCAGCGGGCCGAACGTCAGGTTGACCGGGTAATTCCACGGCGAAATGATCAGCGTGCGACCCTTGGGTTCGCATTGCACCCAGCTCTTGGTGCCCATCATCAGCGGCGTCGGCCACACGCCCTTGGGTTTCATCCACTTGCGCAGGTGGCGCATGGCATCGTTGGCCTCGACCACGATCGGCACGATCTCGGTGACATCGACCTCCGCGGGGGGTTTGCGGAAATCCTTTTCGCCGGCCGCGTAAAACTCTTCGGCGCGCGCCAGCACGGTGTCGCGCAGTTTTCTGATCTTGGCAAGACGCTCGTCCGCGGTGGAGGTGCGCAGACGCAGCATGGTGTCGCGCTGGCGGTCGAACACGCGGCGGATTTCAGACTCGTTGACCTGTCCCGTGGCCGTGGACAGATAGGATACGGCGGTATTCATGGAAATCTCCCCGTGCAGACGGATTGGACTGACAGCCGAGTATAGACCGTCCCGGCGGGAGTTCGCATGTTCCGGCCGGACGCCGGATTGACCTTCCGGGTCAGGGCGCGGGCCAGATGTGCTGACCGTATTTCCAGTAACCGGTGACGTTGTTGAGGCGCGCGTCCTGGTCGCTGGGCATCGGCAGGACCTCGCCCTCCAGCAGGGTTTGCAGGTACGGCGCCAGGGTCGCGCCGCCGCCGCCGGTGATGACGATGGCGTCGATGTCCCAGTCGTCCGCCCACAGGCGGTTGACCTCGCTGGCGACCCTTGCGGCGAGCTGCTGCATGGCCTGTTGCACCAGGCCGGTGATGTCGTAGCGCTTGCCCTTGATCTTGATGTTGCCGCGCGCCACGGATTCATAGAGCCGGTACAGTTCGACGTTGACGCCGCTCTTTTCCTGCAACAGTCCGGCGATGGCGCTGTAGGCGGCGGAGATGCCGGAGTCGCTGCTCTGGCTGCCGCGCTCGGAGAACTTGGTCTTGTCGCTGATGGTGTAATCGGCGGTGCGGAAGCCGATGTCGATGATGCCGATCTTCTCGCTCAGGAAGCGCTGGCTGGACGGCTTGCCGATGTCGTTGAGCATCAGGTTGAACATGCTGCCGAAGGGCTGCGGAATCACCCGTACGCGGTCGATCAGCAGATTCTTGGCGACGCGCTCGCCGTTGGCCTTGACCAGGGTAACCTGATGGCGCTGCTGCAACAGGGTGGCCAGCGCGTCCTTGTGCTTGCGGAAAAAGCTGATCGGCAGGCCGGTGACCAGGCGTACCGGCTCGCCGTCGTCGGCAAACGGCGCGATCGCGGCCAGCGCCAGCGTCCTGGCGTACTGGCTGATGAACTGCGCCTGATCGAGGGTGAAGCCGCGGCCGCGACTCTGCGCTTCGGCCAGTTCGCCGACGAAGTAGCCCTTGCCGGCCAGTTCGATATGGCGCGGATTCCAGTTTTTTTCCGGGATCAGGGTCTCCGTGAACTGGATGTCGGTGGCCTCGCCGACCACCGACTTGAAAACCTGGAACTGCCGCCCGTCGGTGGCCTTGGTATAGCCAAAGCCGATGTCTGCCCCCAGAACTTTCACGTTGCGCTCCTGCCCTTTTATCTGCGATTTTGTAACACGCGCTGTCAGCGCGGTCA
>DATMTG010000102.1:0-3130 GCA_035565075.1 Stenotrophobium sp. | reverse complement strand
GAGTGGCGGGTTCATCGCGCGCGGCCTCGTCGGTCTGCAATGCGAATTACTTGCGGCGGCGTATCGCCCAGCGCGTGATGCCGCCGCCGATCAGCAACAGCGGCAGCAGCAGGATGAAGCCGCCGCCGATGGCGATCACCGCCCAGCCCGGCAGGTACAGCGAAGTGTCCGGCGCCTGCTTGATGTCGATGTTGAGCTGCGCATCGCGCGAGGCCAGCCACTGCACCAGGTTCAGGCCGAGCTGCTGGTTGCCGAGCTGGCCGAGGAAGGTGTTGGACAGGAAGTCGGCGTCGCCGATCAGCGCGATGCGCTGCGGGCGCGGCTTGGCCTTCGCATCCTTGGGGTCCTTGTATTCGCGCGTCAGCGTCATGCCGATGTTGAGCGGGCCGGCGATGTCACCCGGCCGCTTGCCGGTCACGCCCTTGGAAATGTCGCCGGTCGCAAGCCAAGAAATCTCGTTGGTCTTGAGCAGCGGTTCGGCCTTCCAGCCCGGGGGTGTCTTGTCGGCGACCAGCGAGCGCACCAGCGGGAACAGCGTGACCTGGTCCAGGCCCTGCGTCACCGGGTTCGGCGGGTAGTCGGTCGCGGCGTAGAAGCCGGGATTGCCGGTGCCGATGATCTTGTAGTCCGGGAAAATGGCGTAGCCATTCTGCCAGGTGATGCCGAGGTCCCTGGCCAGCGCGTCGGCGCCGGTCGGATAGTCGGGGTCGGCCAGCCACAGCAGGTTGCCACCCTGATCGACGTAGTCCTGGATCATTTTGACTTCGCCCGGCAGCAGGCGGCTCGACGGACTGGCCAGCACGAGCACCGAGGTGTTGTCGGGAATCTTCGGCGACTTCACCAGATTCAGCGCCTGCACCTTGAGGCCCTTGTCGCGCAGCACGCCCGCGAACTTGGTCAGCGAGGTGTCGTCGGTGGCCTTGTCGATGGCACGCTCGCCCTCGCCCTCGAGAAATACCACCCACTGCTCGCCGGAGTAGCTGAGGCGTTGCAGCGCGGCGCTGATCGCCGGCTCGGTGGTGGCGGTGAGGGTTTCATGGCGACCCTGGTAGTCCACCACGACTTCGCCGGCGGTGGTGACGTTGAATTCGCGCGCCTGCTTGGGCTGTGCGCTGGGGTCGACGAAGTTCAGCGTGACATTTGATTTGACGCGCTTGTAGCGCTCGATGTCGAACTGCAGGCTGTTGCGGACGTTGGAATCGCCGGACGGCACGAACGCGGTGAAGGTGATCGGGTCCGGCATCGACTTGAGCAGCTTGACGCTGGCGGCCGAGATCGAGTTGCGCTTGCCCGCGGTCCAGTCGTATTGCGTCTTGTAATGGTTGGACAGCCAGCCGACCAGGACCAGCGCTGCGATGAACAGCACCGCCGCCAGCAGTTGTTGGATCAGGGTTTGTTTTTTGGTCATGGGATCAGTTCCGTTCCATGTCGAGTCGTTGCACGGTCAGCCACAGGAACAGCGTGGTGAACAGCACGTAGTAGATCGCGTCGGCACTGTCGAAGATGCCGCGGCGCATGCTCTCGAAATGGCCGATCAGCGACAGGTAGCCGAACAGCGCGCCGAACGGAATGCTGTCGTTGTACGACAGCATGTTGATCAGCCAGATCACCAGCAGCAGGCCGAAGCTGCCGACCGCGGCGATGGTCGGTTCGCGCGTCAGCGACGACACGAACATGCCGGCCGAGCCGAACGCCATCATCATCATCAACAGCCCGAACAGGCCGGCGAGGATGCGGCCGATGTCCAGGTGCGTCGCTGGAATCAGCGAGAACGGCATCAGCGCCAGCAGCGCCAGCACGGCGATGATGAAGGTCATCAGTCCGAGAAATTTACCCAGCACGATCTGCGTCAGCGACACCGGCGCCGAGAACAGCAGCGTCAGGCTGCCGGATTTGCGCTCCTCGGCGAACAGCCGCATGGTCATCAGCGGGATCACCAGCAGCAGCACGATTACGGCAAAGCCGAACACCGAACCGCCGACATAGTCCGAGACGCCGTAGCCGCCGTTGGACATGCCGGACATGCGCGCGAAATCGAGCAGCGTCAGCACGAACACGATGCCGAGGATCAGCTGCACCACGCCGAGCACGGTCCACGCCAGCGGCGAGACGAAGATGCGCCGGCTCTCGGTGCCGGCGATGGCAAGGATATTCTTCATGCGGCTTTCCTCTGAGTCTGTTCACCGGAGGTCAGGCCGATGAAAATTTCTTCGAGCGTGCGGATGCCGGGGCTCATTTCGATCAGGCCCCAGTCGCGTTCGACGGCGGCCTTGGCCAGTGCTTCGCGCGGGTCGGCGTCCCGGGCCAGCCGCAGCCGGTAGCGGCCCTTGCCGAGATCGTCGATGCCACTGACGCCGTCGAGTCCGCGCAGAGCGGCGGCGTCGCTTGGCGGACGGCGCAGTTCGACGGTGAGCGATTCCAGCCGTGCGTCGCGGGTGGCGGTGATCGGCTCGTCGTAGACCGCACGACCCTTGTTGATGATCATCACGCGCGTACAGACCGACTGAATCTCCGGCAGGATGTGGCTGGAGAGAATCACGCTGTGCGACTTGCCCAGCTCGCTGATCAGTGCGCGGATTTCGCGTATCTGATTTGGGTCGAGACCGACGGTGGGTTCGTCGAGCACAATCACCGGCGGCCGATGGATGATCGCCTGCGCCAGCCCGACGCGCTGCTGGTAGCCTTTCGAGAGATTGCCGATCAGGCGGTTGCCGACATCGGTGAGGCCGCAGGATTTTTTCGCACGCAATACTGCAGCGGCGCGCTCGCCGCCGGGAATCCCGTGCAGCCCGGCGCAGTAGCGCAGGTATTCGTCGACGGTCAGCTCCGGATACACCGGCGGCTGTTCCGGCAGGTAGCCGAGATGCTGTTTGGCCGCGGTCGGCGCATCGTGCAGGCTGATGCCCTTGATCCGCGCCTCGCCGGCGCTGGGCGCGAGGTTGCCGGTGAGCATTTTCATGGTGGTGGATTTGCCGGCGCCGTTGGGGCCGAGCAGGCCGAGGATTTCGCCCTTGCGCAGGGTCAGGTTCAACTGGGACACGGCAGTGGCCGGCCCGTAGCGGCGGGTGAGACCGCGCGCCTCGATCAGGACTTCGCTATCCATTTTTGTTGGGTCTGGTTTGTGGAACGC
>DATMTG010000101.1:0-2757 GCA_035565075.1 Stenotrophobium sp. | reverse complement strand
AATTGGCGACAGGATTTCAGGAGCAGGACGATGCTGGATTCATATGCGGTGACGGGCTGGGATGGCGCGGGTGCGCCGGGCGGCGATGCCGTCACCGCGAAGCTGGAACAAGGCGGACTGCTGCTGCTGCCGCAGCTGCCGTTTGCGGTGAGCGCCGATGAGCAACGCGTGCTGTTCACGCCCGCGATACTCGCCAAGGGCAAGAAAAATGTCAGCTACGACCTGGCGCGCGACCGCCTCGCCGGAGTCGACGGCGATGCGACGCTGCAATCCACCATGCACGGCATGATCCGGCGCTATGCGCAGCAGAGCCATGCGCTGGTGGCGGCGCTGTTCCCGCAGTACCGCGGCAAGCTGATCGACGGCCGCACCAGCTTTCGCCCGGCCGAGGTCGCAGGTCGCGTAACCTCGGCGAAAAAAGACGATTCGCGGCTGCATGTCGATGCGTTTCCGGCGACGCCGGTGCAGGGCAAGCGACTGCTGCGGGTGTTCAGCAACATCAATCCCGAGGGCAAGCCGCGGCACTGGCGCACCGGCGAGCCGTTTGCCGATGTCGCCGCCCGCTTTGCCACCGCCATGACGCCGGCCCCGGCGGCGCAGCGCAGGCTGATGCGGTGGGTCAGGATCACCAAGTCCTACCGCACCGCGTATGACGACCTGATGCTGCGCATCCACGACGCGATGAAACTCGATCCGGAGTACCAGGCCGGCGTGCGCGCCGAGCACATCGATTTCCTGCCTGGCCAGACCTGGATCGTCTACAGCGACCAGGTGTCGCACGCCGCGCACAGCGGCCAGTTCATGATGGAACAGACGTTCTACCTGCCGGCCGACGCGATGCTCGATCCTTCGCTGTCGCCGCTGCGCCAGCTCGAAAGGCTCAAGGGGCGGCCGCTGCTGAACTGAGAGCAGACCGGCTAGAATCCGGTCATGCGTGATCAAGATCTGTCGATGCCGCTCACGTCCGCGCACGAGGCGATGGGCGATCTTGCGCCCGCGCATAATGCCAGGCTGCTCAGCAACGACCCGGCGCGCTACTCGGCGCTGGTGCGCAATATCAGCGCCTACGGAATCTACCTGGTGGACGCCGATGGCCTGATCCTGAGCTGGAACCGCGGCGCGGCCAGCATCACGAACTATGCCGAGCGCGAGGTGCTGGGCCAGCCTTACAGTCTGCTGTTTCCCGAAGCCGCGCTCAAGGAAGGGCAGCCGCTGAAAAACCTGACGTTTGCCCGCAGCAGCGGCCACAGCCATGAAGAGCAGGTGCGCAGAAAACGCAGCGGCGAGGAGTTCATCGGCCAATGCACGCTCGATGCGATCCGCGCGGACGACGGCAGCATCACCGGCTTCGTCGAGGTGCTGCAGGACATCAGCGAGCAGAAACGGCGCGAGGACCAGCTTTATCAGCGCGCTACCCGCGATGCGTTGACCGGAGTCTTCAACCGCGGTCATTTCACCGAAATGGCGGTGCTGGAAATCGACCGCGCCCGCCGTTTCGGCGAGCCGCTGTCGGCGATCATGCTCGACATCGACCATTTCAAGAAGGTCAACGACACCTACGGCCACCACATCGGCGACCAGGTCATCATCGCGCTGGCCAGGACGCTCACCGCGCAGATCCGCAACATCGACTTTGTCGGGCGCCTGGGCGGCGAGGAGTTCGCCATCCTGCTGCCGCGCGCCAACAAGGAGCCGGCAACCGAGGTCGCGCAGCGTCTGCGGCTGCTGGTTTCCGAGCAGCACGTGCCGATCGCGCCGGATCAGGAGATCGATTTCACCGTGAGCATCGGCGTCGCCGCGCTCAGACCGACGACGCGCAACCTGCAGGAGTTGTTGCGCAACGCCGACGCCGCGCTCTACACGGCCAAGCGTGAAGGCCGCAACCGCGTGGAAGTCTGGTTCGAGTGAAACCGGTCCCTGGTCCGGAGCGGATGATGACTTGCTACATTTAGGGAGCCGGGCAAATGAACCCTCCAGACGCGCGCAATCCGGAAACCGCTCAGGCGTCGAGCGAAGGCGATTCGCCGACGCGCCTGGCGATGACCGTCCTGATGACGCCCGAGATGGCGAATTTCTCCGGCAATGTCCACGGCGGCGCCATCCTGCGCATCGCCGATCAGGTCGCCTATGCCTGTGCGAGCCGCTACGCCGGCGCTTACGTCGTGACGCTGTCGGTCGACCAGGTGATGTTCAAGCAGCCGATCCACGTCGGCGAACTGGTGACGTTTCGCGCCTGCGTCAACTATGTCGGCCGCACCTCGATGGAAATCGGCATCAAGGTCGCGGCCGAAAACATCCGTAACCGCGTCTGCCACCACACCAACACCTGTTACTTCACGATGGTGGCGGTCGATGATCGGATGAAGGCGCTGCCCTTGCAGAAGATCGTCCCCAGGACGCTCGAGGAACGCCGCTGGTATCGCGGTGCCGAATTGCGCCGCGAATTGCGCAAGGAAATCCAGGCGCGACACAAGGCCGTGCTGAACCAGGTGCTGCTGGAAGAGGCGCCGCCTGATAAGCCCTCCTGATCGACCGTCCCGGCTCCCTTTCCCGGGGCGCCGTCGCAAAACCATCCGGCGGCGTGGGCTCAGGCCGATGTGCGCGGATTCACATCCTTCCGGCTGAAGATGCCGATGACCGGGCCGCCCAGGGCGCGCATGTTGGGTTCGATCTCCCGGAACAGCGCGTGGTACCTGTAGAACGACACCCTGGGGAAGGCATGGTGGATCGAGTGCAGGTTCTGTCCCAGCCAGAACC
>DATMTG010000100.1:0-6422 GCA_035565075.1 Stenotrophobium sp. | reverse complement strand
CGGCATCGGCGATGGTCTTGGTCTTGGGCGACTGGAACGGCACCAGGTACTTGGCGACGTATTCGATCTTGGTGAAATCCGAACTGCCGGGCGCCGGCGACAGCATGGTGTAGTTCGGTTCGATGCGGCCCTGGCCTTCGTAGCGCAGCTTGTGGTTCCACATCGCCTCGACGCCACTCTTGGGAATCGGGAACGGGAAGCCGGAACCGGTAGCAGCGCCCAGCTCGAAACCATCGCCGGCGATCTTGGCGATCCTGGCGTTTTCCTTGCTGCGCTGGTAGACGATTTCCGGGTAGCCGCAGGAGCGGTGCGTCGGATAGATGTTCATGCGATAACCCTTGATGGTCTTCAGCAGGGTCATCTGGCCGGGCGACAGCTTGTCCTTGTACTGGTCGGCGTTGGCGGCGGTGATGGTGAACAGCGGCTTTTCCGAGCGATAAGGATCGGGCCGCGTGGTGCCGATCTTCCACCCGGCCGGGGCCTTCATGTCGCCGCCGGTCCATGCGGGGATCAGGCCATCCTTACTGCCGGCCTTCTCTGCGCCGATCGGCGTGAGGTTCTGACCAAGCTGCGCGATCTCGGCGTCGGGCACGGCGGCCCACGCGGTACTGGCGAACAGCAGGGCGCTCAACGTCAGGGAGATGACACGGGTCTTGTTCATGTCTGGGTTCCTCGGGTTGCGGGATGCAGGTCTTGTAATTGGCAGGCGGGTCATGTCGGCTCGTTGCCGGTCTGGTCGTAGACCGGCCAGTAGCCCTGGATCTTGCCACCGCGCACGGTGACCAGGTCGCCGAACTGCAGCAGCACGAACTCGCTCTGGGTCGGACGCAGGAAAACCTGATCGTCCACTTTCAGGCCGGTCGCGGGCGAGCCGTTGGCCATTTCCTGGTTGGTGCTGCGGCCGAACAGCGCATTCGGGCGCAGGCCCTTGGGCGATTCGTATTCCGCCTTCCAGTAGCCGCCGTAGATGAAATAGGTCTGGCGCTGGTTCGGATCCCACCAGGAGAACACTTCCGACCACTTGTCCAGCGCCGGGATCTCGACAGGCCCGGTGGCCTTGAGGACCGGTGTGGCGATATACACCGCCGGCACATGCTCGGTCAGCGTGTCGAGATCGTAGTGCGTGGGCTTGAGCATCGCCGTGCCGACCGAGACTTCCGTGCTCAGCTTCTCCTGCTCATGGAGCTTGTAGGTCGGGCTGCCGGCGGTGTTGAGCGTGAGGTTGTCGCTCCACAGCGCGGCATGCTGGCTGCGGGTGTAATCGACGAAACCCTGATAGATCGCCATGCCCCTGCGGAACAGTTCCTCGTGCGAGCCGAGGATGCTGGGCACGCCCATGCCGGCCTGAGGGTCATAGCCCATGAAGCCGGCGAATTCGAGATGCTGCGGATTGGCGGCGATCAGGTCCAGCATCCGGCCCAGCGTCGCATTGTTGTTGACGCCGCCGCGATGCAGGCCGACGTCGATCTCGATGTTGACGCGCAACCGGGTGCCGAGGCCTTTCGCCAGTTCGAGGTATTGCTGCACGTGCTCCGGCGTGTCGTTGAGCCATTGCAGTTGCCGCGAGGGATCGAAAGGGCCGCGCAGCTTTTCGTAGAAGATCTGGGCCGAGCGCACCGGCAGCGGTTTGCCGATCAGGATGTCGGAATCGGGGAAGGCGATGGCATCGTCGTTGATGAACGGCTGATGGAACGACATCAGGCGCCGGGTGCTGGCGCGCTTGGCGATGTATTCGATCAATCCCTTGGAGGGCAACGATTTCTCGACGATGCGGTAATGCTTGCCGTCGCGCTTGACCGAGGCGGCCACCAGGTCGATGTTGTGATCCAGGCGATCGAGGTCGATGACCAGGCAGGGCCGCATCGGGCCGTGCTTTTTGAGCTCCTGGTTCAGCGTTGCAAAGTATTCGTCGTAAGGCGCGCCTTCATCGCGCGGCTTGGCCCAGCCGATGGCGCCGGCAGCGCCAACAGCGGCAAGGCCGATCAGTACCTGGCGTCGTTTCATGATCTCGCTCCCCATGGTCGTCGTGTTGCAGGTGCCGGCGATGGCGCCTCGGTTCCATCGGAACCTGCGCTCTGTCGATCGCCATCATGACACCTGAGGATGCCTCAGGCATCGCTTGCACAGCTTAGGGCCGTGAGCCGGGGGTCGCGAGGGCCGTTGCGGCCATTGAGGGGGTCGCAGCGGACAACATCGTCAATGGCTCAGTGCCGGTACTCGCTGGGGCTGACGCCGGTCCAGCGCTTGAAGGCCCGGCGGAAGTTGCGCACGTCGCTGTAGCCGGTTTCGCTGGCGATGTGCTCGACCGCGGCATCGGAGTGCGTCAGCAGGCTCAGCGCGCGGGTCTTGCGCACGTTCTCCACCAATGCCTCGAACGACACGCCGCTGGCGGCCAGGCGCCGGCGCAGGGTGCGGCTCGACATGTTGAGCTGCCGCGCGATTTCTTCCAGGGTGATGCCGCCGGTGAGCGTGCGGTAGGCGGCGCGCTCGACCGCGCTGCACAGGTCGTCCTTGACCTGCTCCTGCCGGGCGAAGGCCTCCAGCAGTTCCAGCGCCTGGTTGAGCCCCAGCGGATGGTGCGTGGGCACCGGCAACCCCAGGTAGCGCGCCTCGAACATGAAGCGGTTGCCGTCGCTGCCGAAATTGACCGGCGCGGCAAACACCTTGCCGGCAAATTCGCCAGCACCACGTTCGGCGTGGCTGAAATCGACGCGGCTGACCTGCAGGGCATGGCCCCCGGTCAGGGCGCGGGCATAGGTCAATGCGCTGGAGAACGCCTCCTCGGTGATGAACGACTGGATCTCGGGATCTGGAAAGCGATGTTCCAGCTCGAGCGAGATCAGCGGGCCGGCCATGCGCAGCTCGATCTGGTAGCCCACCGCGCCGGTCAGCACCAGGTGTTTCAGCGCCAGGTTCAGGGCGTCGCCCAGCGTCGCCGACATGGCCATGGCGTGACCGATCAGGCCCATCGAGCCGAGCGTGGCGCGGGTTCCCAGGGTCAGGCCCAGCGCCGGGTCGGGGATCTGTGCCAGCGCGCGCTGGATCATCAGGCTGGCCTGCCGGTAGGAGACGCGCGTGGTCGGCTGGCTCAGGTCGGCGACTTCGAACCCCAGTCCGCGACAGAGTTGAGCCGGATCGACGCCGCGCTCCGGCGCGATTTGTGCCAATGCCAGCAGCAGGTCGGTCGGAAAGATCGCTTCGTCGTAA
Source organism: Stenotrophobium sp. (assembly GCA_035565075.1). Classification (GTDB taxonomy): domain Bacteria; phylum Pseudomonadota; class Gammaproteobacteria; order Nevskiales; family Nevskiaceae; genus Stenotrophobium. The sequence goes on along the minus strand of DATMTG010000100.1, from coordinate 3,215 downwards.
CGCGGATCGGCCATGCGTGTTTTCCCCAATGCTTTATGCGATTGTCCACTGGCCCCGGGTCTGACACAACCGATATATCCGGCGATGGCGCATGCGACGGTGCTGCATTGCGGCAAAAATCTTGTCCGCCATCCACCCTGTTTTTGTCCGTCATTGCCCTCCTGCCGTCCCGGGACCAGGCGTAGGGTCTTGCGCGAATTTGTAAATATGCGGCGAGCCCTGCATCGTGCTTAGCCGGATGACCACGGGGACGGGAGGAAGAATGCACGGGATTTTGAAACGCCGGCAGCGGCGCGGTGCCGGATGGGCCACGCTGTTGCTGGCCCTGGGACTCGTCGCGTGCAGCGGCAATACAGCGGCACCGGCCAATGCCACGACCGTGCCCGGTTCTTCGGGCGATGGCGGAAGCGGCACGCCGCCGGCGGTGACGATCGACGAGTCCACGCCACAACTTCCCCTTGGGCACGCCGGCCGCTGGATCACCGATGCGCAGGGGCGCGTGGTGACCATCCACGGCATGAATTACGTCAAGAAAGATCCGACGACGCTGCCCGACAAGACCCAGACGCTGGACCCGGCGGCCGACGGCTTTGGCGACAACGACCTGCAATGGCTGGCCGACAACGGCTTCAACGGGCTGCGTCTGGGCATCGAGGACTACGGCGTCGAGCCGCAGCCCGGCATCTACGACGACACCTATATCGGCCAAGTCGCCGCCGTCGCAAGACTGGCCGCCAGCCACGGCGTCTACCCGCTGATCGACTTTCACCAGGACGATTACAGCCCGGCCTTCAACGGTAACGGCTTCCCGGCCTGGATGGTGCAGGACGATGGCTTGCCGCATCAGCCGGATGTCGGCTTTCCCTACAGCCAGTTCACGATGCCGGCGATGCTGCGCGCCTGGGATCATTTCTGGGCCAACGATGCCGCCTCCGACGGTACCGGGCTGCAGGATCATTTCGCCGCCGCCGCCGGTCATGCCGCGGCCGCGTTCGCCGGGATCGAAGGATTGCTGGGCTACGAATTTCTCAATGAACCCTGGCCGGGATCGGTCTACGCCACCTGCATCGTGCCGCTGGTCGGGTGTCCGCTGTTCGATGCCACGCTGACGCAGTTCAACCACCGGGTGGCGCCGAAAATCCGCAGCGCCGACGCGCGGCACCTGATCTTTGCCGAGCCCAATGTCCTCTTCAACGATGGCATTCCCACCAATATCGGCGCGCTGAATGTCGACAATGCCGGCTTTGCCTTCCACGTCTACTGCCTGCTGGCAGGGGCGGATGCCAGCAGCGAATCGCCCGGCGGTGCGCAACTCTGCCCGACGATGGAGGAACTGGCGTTCAGCAACGCGGACAGCCATGTCGCCAAGACCGGCGAGGCGCTGATGATGACCGAATTCGGCGCCACCCCGGATACCGAGGTGGTGTCGCGCAATACCGCCAGCGCCGACCAGCACATGGTGTCGTGGCTGTGGTGGGAATATCGCGAGGGCACCGGCCTGAGTGCGACCGCCGATCCGCCGGATGCCAAGATCAACAACGCGGTGGCCGATCTGCTGGTGCGCGCCTATCCGCAGATCGTCGCGGGCACGCCGACGAGCTGGTCGTTCGATCCGGCCGGCCATGTCTTCGACCTGGCCTATACCACCGCGCGCGCCGGCGGCGGTAGCCTGCAGGCGGACGCCGAGACGGTGGTGTTCCTGCCGTCGCGGCATTATCCGAAGGGCTACCAGGTGACCGTCACCGGCGCGACCGTCGTTTCGCAGCCAGGCGCGACAAAATTGGAGCTGATCAACCAGCCCGGCGCGAAGACCGTGACGCTGCATGTCGAGCCGCTGTAAAGTTGATGGCGGAGGCGAACCGCCTCGGACGGGGGAAGCGGGATGAGCAAGCCGGGCAGCAGAGACATGGGCCGCGGACTGACGCGACGCGAATTCATCGCCGGCGTCGCGGCGGCAGCGGGCGGCCTGGCGCTGCCTGGCTGCGAGCAGAGCAGTCCGGCGGGCTCCGCTGCTGCGCTGCCGAATCCGGCCGATGCCGGTTTCGACCATATCGTCGTGGTGATGATGGAGAACCGCTCTTTCGATCACTATCTCGGCTGGGTGCCGGGCGCAGACGGCATCCAGTCCGGCGTCAGTCTCAAGGACAGCAGTGGCAAGGCCTACTCATCGTATGACCTCGCGCCACAGTTCCAGAATGCCGACCTGGCCGACCCGGACCACAGCTACGCCGGAGGACGCACCGAGATCAACGGCGGCAAGATGGACGGTTTCCTGTTGCCACAACCTGCGGGTGATACGTTTCCGATTGGCTACTACACCGCCGACAGTCTGCCGTTCTTCAAGGGCTGCGCCGACCACTGGACCATCTGCGACCGCTATTTCTGCAGCATCCTGTCCTCGACCACGCCCAACCGCATCTACATGCATGCCGGCCAGACCGACCGCATCAGCAACACGGTCGATGTCTCGACGCTGCCGACGGTCTGGGACGCCATGCTCGCGCAAGGCCGCAAGGTCGCCTACTACTACACCGATGTGCCCTACACCGCGTTCTGGGGCAGCAAGTACCAGAGTTTCTCGAAGAAGTACGACATGGCGGGCTTTGCCGCCGACATCGCCTCGGGCCAGCTTGCCGATCTGACTTATGTGGACAACGTCGGCAACACGCTCAACGAAGGCAGTGGCGTATCGATGGACGACCACCCCTACGCCGATATCCGCAACGGCCAGGCCTTTCTCAATGCAGTCTACGATGCGCTGCGCCAGGGACCGAACTGGGAGCGCACGCTGATCGTGGTCAACTACGACGAGTGGGGCGGATTCTACGACCACGTGCCGCCGCCGCTGGCGCCGGTTTCCAAGCAGGAGGCGGCCCTGGGCAATGACGGCCGCCTGGGCTGCCGCGTGCCGTGCGTGCTGATCGGTCCGCGCGCGCGGCGCGGACATGTCGAGCACACACAGTTCGACCACAACTCGGTCCTCAACATGATTGCCTGGCGCTTCGGGTTCGCGCCCCTCGGGGTTCGCGGCGGTTCCGCCAATATCGCCGAGGCTCTGGATTTTTCCAGTTCGCCGGATTTAAGCGCGCCCGCGTTCGTGGTGCCGACGGGGCCATTCGGCCAGCAGTGCATCCCGGCTTCGGAGGCCGCCGAACTGGGGATCCCGGTGCCGCCGGGTCTGCCGGTCGTCTGTCTGCCGGCGCCGGTGGCGGTGA
>DATMTG010000099.1:0-3965 GCA_035565075.1 Stenotrophobium sp. | reverse complement strand
CTTTCAGCCAAATGTTCATTGCCCATGGGCCAATTCTGGTGGATGGCAAGGCGGATGTCATCTGCCGAATAGGTCGCTAGTGTCACGGCTGCGGCCGGTTTACGGGTATCCTTCGCGACCATGCACTACCGTCACTCTTATCACGCGGGCAATTTCGCGGACGTGTTCAAGCACGTGATGCTGTGCGGGCTGGCCGCCGCGCTCAATCGCAAGGACAAGCCGTGGTGCTACGTGGACACGCACGCAGGGGCGGGTTTGTACGATCTGGGCGGTGAGAGCGCGACGCGGACCAGCGAGTGGGAGGAGGGCATCGGGCGCTTGCGTGGCTTTGGCGAGGTGGCGGAGCCGCTGGCGACTTACCTGCGTCTCGTGCGCGCGACCAATCCCGACGACAGGCTGCGCCACTACCCCGGCTCGCCTTTGCTGGTGCAGGGATTGGCGCGTGCGGGTGACCGCCTGCTGCTGTGCGAAAAGATGCCGGAGGTGGCGGACGATCTGAAGATCGTGCTGGGCCGCGACGCGCGAGTCGCCGTGCATGTGCGCGACGGCTACGAGTCGCACGCGCTGCTGCCGCCGGCCGAGAAGCGCGGCCTGATGCTGGTGGACCCGCCGTTCGAGCGCGGCGATGAACTCGACGCGATGGCCGAGCTGTCGCTCAAATCACTGGCGCGTTTCGCCGGTGGCGTGCAGGCACTGTGGTACCCGGTCAAGAACCGGCATGTGGTCAGTGGTTTTTTGCGGCGCATGGGACGCGAGTCGACGCGGCCGGCGCTGAATTTCGAGTTCGATACCGGCGCACCGCGCGAGGCGGAAGTCTCGGCCTCGGGCATCACCAAGCACCCGCTGCGCGGCTGCGGCCTGCTGGTGGTCAACCCGCCGTTCCGTCTTGCGCAGGAGATGGAGCCATCGCTCAGGCTGATCGCGCGCACACTGGCGCAGGGGCCCGACGCACACTGCACGGCGACATGGATACGGCCGGAATGAATCCGGACGATGCGCACATGAAAACACCTATCGAAACCCTCTACGAGGGAAAATTCCTGCGGCTGCGGCGTGATGGCCACTGGGAATACGCCGAGCGCGTCAACTCCATCGGCGCGGCGTTCATCCTCGCGGTCACGCCGGCGCGCGAGATCGTGCTGGTCGAGCAGTACCGCGTGCCGCTGCACACGCGCACGATCGAACTGCCCGCCGGCATCATCGGCGACGGCGGCCACGAGGGCGAAAGCATCGAGCGTTCCGCGCTGCGCGAGCTGGAGGAAGAGACCGGCTACCGCGGCGCGCGCGCCGAAATCCTGCTGCGCGGGCCGGTGGCGGCGGGGCTGACCTCGGAGCTGCTGTACCTGGTGCGCGTGCATGAACTCACCCGGGTTCACGCGGGCGGCGGCGTCGACGACGAGGACATCCGCGTGCATGTCGTGCCGATCGCGACCGCCGATGCGTGGCTGGCGCAGCGTGCGGCACAGGGCCTGATGGTGGAGCCGCGTATCTACACCGGGCTGCATTTCGCGGCGATGGCATGAGCCTGATGTTCGGTTGACAGCCGGTGCCGGCCTGCGCATAGTCGATCGAGGTTTACCGGAGTCCGCGTCCATGTTGTTTGGCCGTCCGCAGCGGTTGGTCCTCGAACGCAGCCAGGGTGTTTCGCGCCGCTGGTCCAGCGGCAGCCATGCGGTGGAGCGGCGTCCGGTACGGGTGATCGAGATCGTGCGCGAAACGCCGCGCGCGGTGACGCTGGTGCTCGAGCCCGACGACGGCCGTCCGTATCACTTCCGCGCCGGGCAATATCTCACCCACTGTTTCGAGATCGACGGCGAGCCGCACAAGCGCGCGTACTCGATGTCGGCGCCCGAAGGGGGCCGGCTGTGCTGCACGGTGCAGTTGATCGAGGGCGGCGTCGTCTCCGAATTCATCCGCACGCGGCTCCGGCCCGGCGACCGTTACTCGATGATCGGCCCGACCGGCGATTTCGTGCTGGATCTCGAATCGACCGGGCCGCTGCTGTTCGTCGCCGGCGGCAGCGGCATCACGCCGGTCGTCAGCCTGATCGAAACGGCGCTGGCGTCGCGTCCCGCGCGCAGCGTGCAACTGCTCTACGCCAGCCGCGACGAGGACTCGATCATCTTTCGCCAGCGGCTGGATGCGCTGGTGCAGCGTTACGCCGGGTTCAGGGTCACGCATGTGCTGTCGCGGCCGGCGGCGGACTGGCGCGGGCAACGCGGCCGGCTCGACGCGGCGCGCATCGGGCAGTTGCTGGATGTGCAGGCCGACAGCGCGGCGTACCTGTGCGGCCCGTTGGCATTGATGGATGCGGCGGCAGCGGCGCTGCGCGACTGCGGCGTGGCGGACGGACGGATTCATCGCGAGCGCTTTCTCGCGGCGCCGCGCAGCACGCAGTCGCGGCCCGCGCAGCCGCAGAAAATCACCTTCACGCAGTCGCAGCGCAGCATCATGCAGCAGCCGGGCGAGTCGATCCTCGACGCCGGCCTGCGCGAGGCCGTTGCGCTGCGCTATAGCTGCACCGTCGGCGGCTGCGCCGCCTGCCGCGTGCGCGTGGTGTCGGGCGCGGTCGCGCTGAATGAACCTAATTGCCTGACGCCCGAGGAACGGGCGCAGGGCTACACACTGGCCTGCTCGGCGTTCGCGCTGGAGCCGGTCGTGATCGAGGCATAAACCAGGAGAGTCACATGGCGACACTCGCACGTTTGCTCAACGGCCTGCCGGTCAAGGCGCAGAACTCCATCTATGGCACGCTCGACGGCCTGGGCATGATGACCTCGATCGGCAACGCGCGCGTGGCCGCGGCGATGGCGCCGTCGGCGGTGCGCGGACTGGTGCTGGGTCGCGCGCAGCAGGGCGACGAGGTGATGATGCAGGCCAATCATGCCGCGCATTTCGATCTCACCTACAAGAGCGAATTCCCGGAGATGTACGAACTCTACCGGCGCGCCGTCGCCAACCAGTGGAACGGCGACCGCGATCTCGACTGGAGCATCTCCGTCGACCCGGACGATCCCGACCACTGCGTGATGCCGCTGGACTATCCGCCGTTTCCGCAACTCGAGGAAAAGGGTATCCGCCTCACGCCGAAAGAGAAGCTGCATTTCGCGCGCGACATGGGCGCGTGGACGCTGTCGCAGTTCATGCACGGCGAACAGGGCGCGCTGTACGCCGCGGCGCAGGTCACCGAGTCGGTGAGCTGGTTCGACGGCAAGCTCTACGGCGCGACCCAGGTGATGGACGAGGGCCGGCACCTGGAAGTGTTCTTCCGCTATCTCGATTCCAAGCTGCAGAAGGTCTACACGATCAACGACAACCTGTTCGTGATCATCGACGACCTGATGACGGACGGCCGCTGGGACATCAAGTTCCTCGGCATGCAGATCATGGTCGAGGGTCTGGCGCTGGGCGCGTTCAGCACGATGTACAGCTTCACGCGCGAGCCGCTGCTCAAGAACCTGCTCCGCTACGTGATCCAGGACGAGGCGCGGCATGTACATTACGGCGTGCTGGCGCTGCGCGAGCACATCACCGAGCGCCTGTCCGCCAGCGAACGCCGCGAGCGCGAGGACTGGGCCTACGAGGTCGCGCTGCTGATGCGCAACCGTTTCCTGTCGCGCGAGATTTATTACGAATGGTTCGAGGGTCGCCTGACGTTGCAGGACTGGGACGAGATCGTGACGCACGCGCCGACCATGCGCGCGTTCCGCAACATCATGTTCCAGCGCCTGATCCCGAACCTGGAGTACATCGGGCTGATGAGCGATCGCATCAAGGCGCACTACGCCAAGTCCGGGCTCACCGATTTTCTCGGCGGCAAGAACGCGACGCAGCTCACCGGCGACGATCTGCTGCGGGACTCCGCCAGCGTGGCGGAGAGCGCCAAATCCAGCGTGGTGATGCACTGACGTGCGGTCGAGTGCGTCCGCCCGGCAAGCGGACGCCACCCGCTGTCGACGGCTGGC
>DATMTG010000098.1:0-4512 GCA_035565075.1 Stenotrophobium sp. | reverse complement strand
ATAACAAGTTTCCACGCCACTTGAAGCACAGCGGGTCGGTCGTCATGACCGGCTGGATTTGAATTTCGGGCCTACATGCTTTGAAATCACGGCTCACTGTCTGCCGCGCATCCGCCGCGCTCGGGAGTTCCAAGGCATGTCATCCGTTTCCAGTCGTTCCTGGCGCATCCTGGCCGCGACTTCATTGCTGCTGCTGGCCGGTGGCTGCTCGCGCAGCGCGTCGATGGCGGCGCCGGATTTCGCCGATCTGGTCGAGGCGGTCAATCCCTCGGTGGTGAACATCAGCGCCGTCACCGATGCGCCGGCGACGCCGCAGAAAACCACGCTCAATACGCCGGGCGACGGCGGCGCTGCCGACAGCGGCCCCGACAGCGAGAAACTGCCGGAGTGGTTCAAGAAATATTTTGCCGAGCATCCCGATGACCAGGGCGGCGGCGGAGACGACGATGCCAACGACACGCAGTCGCTGGGTTCGGGCTTCGTGCTGTGGAGCGATGGCTATATCCTGACCAACTACCACGTGGTCAAGGATGCCAGCGAGGTGGTGGTGCGGCTGCTCGACCGCCGCCAGTTCACCGCCCGGGTGGTCGGTTCGGATGAGCCCAGCGATCTGGCGTTGCTGAAGATCGATGCCAGCAACCTGCCGGCGGTGACGCTGGGCAATTCACGCAAGCTGCGCCCGGGGCAGTGGGTGCTGGCGATCGGTTCGCCGTTCGGGTTCGACTATTCGGTGACTGCCGGCATCGTCTCGGCCAAGGGACGTGCGCTGCAGACCGAGCAGTACGTGCCGTTCATCCAGACCGATGTCGCGATCAACCCGGGCAACTCCGGCGGGCCGCTGTTCAATCTCAAGGGCGAGGTGGTCGGCGTCAACTCGCAGATCTATTCGCAGTCGGGTGGCTATCAGGGCCTGTCGTTTGCGATTCCGATCGATATCGCCGCCAAGGTGGCCCTGCAACTCAAGGCGCATGGACATGTGACGCGCGGCTGGCTCGGCGTGGTGGTGCAGGAAATCGATCGCGCCACGGCACAGACGCTGGGGCTGGACAAGCCGGAGGGCGCGCTGGTGGCGCGCGTGGTCGACGGCAGCCCCGGCCAGCAGGCCGGACTCAGGGCCGGCGACGTCATCCTCAGCTACAACGGCCAGGATCTGCCCAGTTCCACGGCGTTGCCGCCGCTGGTGGGCAGTTCGGATCCGGGGCAGATCGTCACGCTGCAGGTCTGGCGCGACCGCAAGAACATCACCATCAAGGTCGCGGTCGGCACGCTGCGCGGCCAGCAGGACGGGGTGTTGACCGATACGGCACCGGTGGTGCCGTCCGTCGGCCCGCTGGGACTGGCGGTGCAGACGCTGACGCCGGCGCAGCGGCGCGAGCAGCAGGTGGTTTCGGGCGGCGTGCTGGTGACCGACGTGGCGGACGGGCCGGGCCTGCGCGCCGGCATCCGCCTCGATGACGTGCTGCTGCAGGTCAACGGACAGCAGGTGGACAGTCCCGAGCGGCTGGCCACCGTGGTCAGCCGGCTGACGCCGGGCGTGAGCGTGCAGGTGCTGGTGCAGCGGCGGGGCACGCCCCTGTTCCTGACGCTCGACGTCCCGGCATCGAATCCGTGAAGCCCCGGCTTCTGCTGCTGGGCCGGCCGGGCTGCGGCCTGTGCGAAGAGTTCGAGGCGGAACTGCTGGCGCATTTCGGCGCCGACCGCTTCGAGCTCGAACACGTGGACGTCGACGGCCATGCCGTGTGGCGTACCCGCTACGGGCTCAGGATCCCGGTGCTGTTGACCGCCCAGGGCGAACTGCTGTGCGCCACGCGCTTCGACGCCGCCGAGCTTGAACCGCTGCTGGGAGCCGCGTCCTGAGCCTCTGCACGGCTGTCAAACCGCTATACTCCGCGCCCCTCTGGAGCCGTTCCGCGCTGCACCCATGAAACAAGAGAACATCCGCAACTTCTGCATCATCGCGCATATCGATCACGGCAAGTCGACGCTGGCCGACCGCTTCATCCAGATCTGCGGCGGCCTGCAGGCGCGCGAGATGACCGCGCAGGTGCTCGACAACAACCCGATCGAGCGCGAGCGCGGCATCACCATCAAGGCGCAGGCGGTGTCGCTCGAATACACCGCGCGCAGCGGCCAGACCTATCAGCTCAACCTGATCGACACGCCGGGACACGTCGATTTTTCCTATGAGGTCTCGCGCTCGCTGGCGTCCTGCGAAGGCGCGCTGCTGGTGGTCGACGCCTCGCAGGGCGTCGAGGCGCAGAGCGTCGCCAATTGCTACACCGCGCTGGAACTGAATCTCGAAGTGCTGCCGGTGCTCAACAAGGTCGATCTGCAGAACGCCGAGCCCGAGCGCGTCGCCAACGAGATCGAACAGGTCATTGGCATCCCGGCGGTCGATGCCTTGCGCATCTCCGCCAAGACCGGGCTGAATGTGCCCGACGTGCTGGAAGCGATCGTCGAAAAGCTGCCGTGTCCCAAGGGTCAGGTCGATGCCAAGCTGCAGGCCCTGATCGTCGACTCGTGGTTCGACAATTATCTTGGCGTGGTGTCGCTGGTCCGCGTGGTCAATGGACGCGTTCAGAAAGGCCAGAAAATCCGCGTGATCTCGACCGGCAAGGATTACGAAGTCACCATGCTCGGCGTGCACACGCCCAAGCGGGTGTTCAAGGATGCGCTGGAAACTGGCGAAGTCGGTTTCCTGATCGCCGGCATCAAGGATATTTTTGGGGCGCCGGTGGGAGACACGCTGACACTGGCGTCCAACGCCTCGGTCGAACAGCTACCGGGTTTCCGCACCGTGCAGCCGCGCGTGTTCGCCGGCATGTTTCCGGTCGACGCCGAGGATTTCGAGGATTTCCGCGAGTCGCTGCAGAAGCTGCGCCTGAACGATTCCGCATTGCAGTTCGAGCCGGAAAGCTCCACCGCCCTGGGATTCGGATTCCGCATCGGCTTCCTCGGCATGCTGCACATGGAAATCGTGCAGGAGCGCCTGGAACGCGAGTACAACCTCAACCTCATCACGACCGCACCGAGCGTGGTCTACGAAGTGCTGCTGAACAGTGGCGAGGTGATCCGCATCGACAATCCGGCCGAGCTGCCGGAGACCGGGCAGTACGAGGAAATCCGCGAGCCGATCATCCTGGCGCGCGTGCTGATGCCGCCGGATTACGTCGGCGCGGTGATGCAGCTGTGCATGGAAAAGCGCGGCGTGCAGAAGAACCTGCGCTACATGGGCACGCAGGTGCAGCTCGAGGTCGAGATGCCGCTGTCGGAGGTGGTGCTGGACTTCTTCGACCGGCTCAAGAGCGTCTCGCGCGGCTATGCGTCGTTCGAATACGAACTGCTGCGCTTCGAGACCGGCGACCTGATCAAGCTGGACGTGCTGGTCAACGGCGACAAGGTCGATGCGCTGGCGACCATCGTCCATCGCTCGGTGTCGGCCAATCGTGGCCGCGATCTCTGCGAACGCATGCAGGAGGTGATCCACCGGCAGATGTTCGATATCGCCATCCAGGCCGCGATCGGCGCCAAGATCATCGCCCGCACCACGGTCAAGGCGCTGCGCAAGAACGTGATCGCGAAGTGCTATGGTGGCGACGTTTCACGCAAGCGCAAGCTGCTCGACAAGCAGAAGAAAGGAAAAAAGCGCATGAAGCAGGTGGGCAGTGTCGAGATTCCGCAGGAGGCTTTTCTGGCGGTGCTGGGGATGGACAACAAAAAGGGCTGACCGCGCCGCCGTGAGGGCCGGCGCATTGCTTAGGAAACGATGATGCACGATTTTCATTTTGACTTTGCCGTATTGCTGACCTTGCTGACCCTGGTGACCGGCGTGTTCTGGGCGCTCGACAAGTGGTGGCTCGCACCCAGGCGCGCCCTCGTGCTGGCGCCGGGAGCCGAGGACAAGCCCAGCGCCTTCGTCGATTTCTGCCGCTCGTTCTTCCCGGTGATCGCGGTCGTGCTGATGGTGCGTTCATTCATCGTCGAGCCGTTCCGCATTCCTTCCGGCTCGATGATTCCGACCCTGATGATCGGTGACTTCATTCTCGTCAACAAGTATGCCTACGGCCTGCGCGATCCGGTGTTTCACGACAAGTTCATCAAGATGGGCGAGCCGAAGCGGGGCGATGTCGCGGTGTTTCGCTGGCCGGTGAATCCCGATCTCGATTTCATCAAGCGCATCGTCGGCGTGCCGGGCGACCACATCGTTTACCGCGACAAGACCCTGTATGTGAATGGCCAGAAAGCCGACCAGTCGCCGGACGGCGTGTTCTCCGCGCCGGGACTGCAGGCGCCGGGCGTGGTCTATCGATTCGACGAGGATCTGCTGGGCGTCAAGCACAAGATCCTGATCAACCCGGATCGCCCGACCGAGGATGTCGCGGAATTCGTGGTGCCGCCCGGTGAATATTTCGCGATGGGCGACAACCGCGACGGCAGCGACGACAGCCGCCGCTGGGGTTTTGTGCCGGAAGCCGACCTGGTGGGCAAGGCCTTCTTCATCTGGATGAGTTG
>DATMTG010000097.1:0-3485 GCA_035565075.1 Stenotrophobium sp. | reverse complement strand
CCAGGCGTCGTACTTGGCGCGGCCGACCATGTCGAGCATGCCGGGGCGCGAACCGGAAACATCGCCATCGGTTGCCTGCTTGAACAGGGCATAAAGCGTCAGCAGGTCATCGTTGCTGGGCCGCTTGGTGAGGGTTTTGACGTCTTTCAGCGCCTTTTCAAACAGCGGTTTGAGATCAGCCATGGCTACTCCCGTCGTGGAATGTGGAGACGGTTTTATAGCACGACCGGGGCAAGCTTGAGTCTGCGCAATCGCGCAACCAGCGCCTGTCCCTAGATGCGTCCGCCAAAGAACCGTCCCGCACCCCGGCCATTGAGCGGAAACGCCCAGCCGGCCTCGAACTGGAAATCCACGAACCAGGTCACGCGCAGGCGCACGCCGATGTCCAGGCTCATGTGCATCGCGCGAAACAGCGCGGTGTTGGCCTGCGGCGAAACGTTGCCGCCCTCCACCCCGATCAGTCCCCGCAGCCAGGGCTCGCCGATCGGACGCTGATAAAGCGCCGCGAGGTAGTAGTAGGCATTGCCGCTGAAGCTGTAGCTCGGGAACGAACGCAGGTTGCCGGAGCCGCCCAGGGAGAAGCGGCTCAACTCTGCCGGGCCGTTGTAGAGCGCGCCGGCCTGCGCGGTCAGCTGCACGGTCTGGTAGTCGACATGTCCCACCGGCAGGTAGCGGTCGTAGGCGGCGTTCAGGAATGTGTAGCCATAATCCGAGGCCAGTCCGCGCAGGGCCACTTCGCTGCGGAGGTTGAAATCCTGCCCTTCCTCGCTGTAGATCAGGTCGTGCAGGTCGCGATAGCCGACAAAGCCGACCACCGCGTTGGCGGCGCCGTAGGGCGGCGCGGCACCGGGCCCGTTGCGGTTCTCGTGTGTCGACAGCCAGCCGCCGCCCGCGGTCCAGCCCTCGCTGGCCGGGCCGGTCGAGTAGGTGCGCGAGCCATCGAGCTCCCAGCTGGTGAAACGCTCGATGTAGGGCAGCTGCGTCACCGGATCGACCAGCGGCTGCCGCGAATGGTTGGCGCTGACCGAAACGCTGTAGGGCGAATCGAAGACGAACGGCGCGGTATAACTGCCCTGGTAGCTCAGCTGCTTGCCGTAACCCTCGCGATTGGGACTGCTCTGCTTGACCAGCAGCCGCAGACCCTGATTGAGACCGGCGATGTTGTTCCATTCCAGTTCGCCGCCGTAACCGTACTGGCCGTCGACGTTACCCGACAGGCGCGGATACGGCAGCAGATAGAATTTTTCCACGACGACAAAGACCAGGCGCACGCCGTCGGGCAGGATTTCCTCGCGCACGGCGACGCTGTGGAACAGGCCGAGGTCCTGGATCGCCTGGCGGCTGCGCTCGATCTGGCGGGGATCGGCGGGATCGCCAACGTGAATCACCATTTCGCGCAGCATGGTCCGGGGCTGCGTGGTGTCGTTGCCCTCGAAGCGGATCTCGCGAACGACCGCGAACGACGGTTCGAGAGCGCTGGCCTCCGTCGTGCATAACAGCAGCAGACAGAGCGCCAGGGCCAGTTTCACCGCCTGCGCTCCAGCGTCAGGAAGCTGTAGGCATAAGGATGCTTTTCATCGGCCGGATGATCTTCGCGCGCGGTTTCGACAAACGCATCGGCGGGATAGTCCGGAAACCAGGTATCGCCCTCGACCTGCGCATGCACCTGCGTCAGGTAGAGCCGGTCCGCGCGCGGCAACAGCTGGCGGTACAGTTCGGCGCCGCCGATCACCATCAGCTCGCCTTCGGCGTGCGCGGCCAGCACGGCGTCGAGATCATGAAATACCCGGCCGCCGCCGGCGCTGAACCGTGCATCGCGCGTCAGCACCCAGTTCTCGCGCTGCGGCAGCGGGCGCCCGAGGGACACCCAGGTCTTGCGGCCCATCAGCACGGTCTTGCCGATCGTCAGCGCCTTGAAATGGCGCAGATCGTTGGACAGTCGCCACGGCAGGCCGCCGTCGCGACCGATTACCCGCCGTTCGTCCATGGCCACAACCAGGCTGATGCTCTTATTCGGGATCGACATGCCGTGACTGCCGCCGGGCCCCCGGTCCGGGCCCGCGCCCTCTGGCCGCTGGTGATGGTTTGCGCTCAAACCGCGACTTCGCCCTTGATGTGCGGATGCGACTGGTAGCCGACCACCTCGAAGTCTTCGTAGGTGTAGGCATCGATCGACTCGGGCCGGCGCAGGATGCGCATCTGCGGCAGCGGGTACGGTTCGCGCGTCAGCTGCAGGCGCACCTGGTCGAGGTGATTCTTGTAGATGTGGACATCGCCGCCGGTCCAGACGAAGTCGCCGGGCTCGAGATCGCACTGTTGCGCCAGCATCAGCAGCAGCAAGGCATAGGAAGCGATATTGAACGGCACGCCCAGGAACACGTCGCAGGAGCGCTGGTACAGCTGCAGGTGCAGCTTGCCGCCGATCACCGCGGTCTGGAACAGGCAATGGCAGGGCGCCAGCGCCATCGCCGGGATGTCGCCGGGATTCCACGCCGAAACGATCTGCCGGCGTGACGCCGGGCTGCCCTTGATCTGGTCCAGCAACTGCCGGATCTGGTCGATGTGATGGCCATCGGCCGACACCCAGTCGCGCCACTGCTTGCCGTAGACCGGCCCGAGGTTGCCGTTCTCGTCGGCCCACTCATCCCAGATCGAAACCCGGTTTTCCCTGAGGTAGGCGATGTTGGTGTCGCCCTTCAGGAACCACAGCAGTTCGTGAATGATCGAGCGCAGGTGCAGCTTCTTGGTCGTGACCAGCGGAAAGCCGTCGGCCAGATTGAACCGCATCTGGTGTCCGAATACCGCGATCGTGCCGACGCCGGTGCGGTCATGCTGCTCGCTGCCCTCGGCCAGCACGCGGCGAATCAAGTCCTGATACTGCTTCATGCGGATGTCCTGTGCGGTCTGTCGACGGTAGGTCTGGATTCTAGACCGTGCGCGGCTTGTGCCGATACGCCAGCGCCATCAGCGCGGCACCGGCAATGAACATCGGCACGCACAGCACCTGTCCCATGGTCAGCCAGCCCCAGGCCAGGTAGCCCAGTTGCGCGTCCGGCACGCGGACGAATTCAACCAGCGAACGGAACGTCGCATAGAGCAGCAGGAACAAACCCGATACCGCCATGCGCGGCCGCGGCTTGGCGCTGAACCAGATCAGGACGACGAACATCACCAGACCCTCCAGCCCCGCTTCGTACAGCATGCTGGGATGGCGCGGCAGCGGTCCTGCGTTCTTGAAGACCATCGCCCAGGGCAGGGTGCTCGGCGCGCCCCAGAGTTCGCCGTTGATGAAATTGCCGATGCGCCCCGTGAACAGGCCGATCGGCACCAGCGGCGCGACGAAATCGGCGATCTCGAAATACGTCAGATGCTGTTGCCGCGCAAACAAGCCTATCGCGATCAGCACGCCGATCAGCCCGCCGTGAAACGACATGCCACCGTCCCACACCCGGAAGATGGTCAGCGGGTCCTGCAATTCCAGCCAG
>DATMTG010000096.1:0-2541 GCA_035565075.1 Stenotrophobium sp. | reverse complement strand
GGCGTCCTTGAGCTTGGCGCGGAAGGTGGTGGCGACCGAGACCGAGTCGAACACGACGTCGACCGCGACGCCGGCGAGGATTTCCTGCTCCTTGAGCGGGATGCCGAGTTTCTTGTAGGTCTCCAGCAGTTTCGGGTCCACTTCGTCCAGCGACTTGGGGCCGTCCTGGGTGGACTTGGGCTGCGAATAATAGGAGATGGCCTGGTAGTCGATGCGCGGGTAGTGCACATGCGCCCACTTCGGCTCGGTCATTTTCTGCCAGCGCGCGAACGCCTGCAGGCGCCAGTCGAGCAGCCACTGCGGTTCGTTTTTCTTGGCCGAAATGAAACGGATGGTGTCTTCGCTCAGGCCCGGCGCGACGGTATCGGCCGCGATATCGGTGGTGAAACCTTCCTTGTATTCGCGTTTGCGAACCAGGTCCTGGATGTTTTTCGAGGTGGCGCTCATGTCAGCGGCCGCCGGCTTGCGCCGTCTGCTGGAAATGGATCGGCGATTCGCTGCGGCGCATCGGCGTCGCCATCTGCGCCAGCGTCACGGCCTCGAGTGCCTGGCGGATGGCGCTGTTGATCAGCCGCCAGTTGGCGCGGGTGGTGCAGCTCGCCTCGATGCTGCAATCGCTATGGCGCTCGGAACATTCGGTGACGGCGATCGGACCTTCGACGGCGTTGACGATCTCGGCCACGGTGATCCGCTGTGGCTCGCGGCTCAGGCGGTAGCCGCCATGCACGCCGCGCAGCGATTCGATCAGGCCGGCCTTGCTCAGCAGCTTGAGCAGCTTGGCCGTGGTGGGCGCGGCGACATGCGTGCGCGTAGCCAGGTCGTGCGCCGTATAGACCTGCGCCGGCATCCTGGCCATCGCGGTCATCAGCATGGTGGCGTAATCGGCGAGTTTTCCAAGCTTGAGCATAAATGTAGACCAATTCAGTCCTGTTTAGGATTGTAATGCCAACGGACCACAATCTCAATCCAAATATGGGCAGAATAGGCCATGGATACTGAGCAGCAGTGGGATGTACCGGCGCCGTTCGTCGAGCGCGTCACCGTCGGCCCCGAGCATATCGACCGCTTCGGCCACACCAACAACGTCATGTACCTGTCGTGGCTGGAAAAAGTCGCCTGGGCGCACTCGGTCAGCCTCGGCCTGAGTTTCGAGGCCTACGAAAAGCTCGGGGCTGGCTGCGTCGCCCGGCGGCACGAGCTGGATTACCTGGCGGCGACTTTCGCGGGCGATGAGCTGATGCTCGGCACCTGGATCGCCGAATGCGACGCCAAGTTCACCATGTGGCGCGCCTACCAGATCATCCGCGCCGGCGACGGCAGGACCGTGCTGCGCGGTCGCACGCAGTGGGTCTGTGTCGACCTCAAGAGCGGCAAGCTGCGGCGCATGCCGCCGGAATTCGTGGCGGGCTATCGGCCGGTCACGATGCTGGCTTAGGCCGCGGCGCGCCGAAGCAGATCGCCGAACAGCAGTTCCAGCGCGGGCAACTGGTCGGTCAGCATGTGATCCGAGTCGAGCAGGTGCAGCGCGCTGTGGTGCTGGCGCGCAAAGCGGATGCCGCGTTCTACCGACACGATGTCGTCGCGCCAGCCGTGGACCACGCAGGACAGGGCGGGGACGCCCTGTGGCTCTTCGTCCCAGCCGGGGAAATACAGCGCCGGCGCCATCAGGAACAGCGCCCCGGGCCGCAGCGCCGAACACGCCATCGCCGATACGTAACCGCCCATGCTGGAGCCGGCCAGCACCAGGCGATCGGCCCGTGGCGCCAGCGCCAGCAGTTGCGCTACGCGCGCCCCGGGGTCGTGGGTGTGACTATAATCGGGGGAGATCACGTCATAGCCGTGACGACGGGCGACCGCCGCCAGATGCGTGATCTTGGTGCCCCAAGGGCCGCTTTCTTTGCCGTGTGCGAAGTACACGAGGTTCTGACTGGACATGAGGCGATGATAATGAAAATCCACTCCGGGAAAAGCCGTCGCAGCCGCAAGCAGGAACCGCTCGAGGTCAATCTGACCATGCGCGTCAACTTCGGCGATGCGCCCGGGGATGCCATCACCGTGATCGACGACAAGCGCGTGCCGATGGTCGACAGCGTGTTCGCCAATCGCGAAAAGATCCTGCGCGGCATGGTGTTCCTGATGCTCAAGGCCGGCGTCACCAGCACGGCGGTGACGCGCGAGATATTTCCCGTCATCCGGCTGCTGAATCGCAAATGAATTTCCAGCGCGCCGTGATTGCCGGCATCACGCTGATCGCGGCCGTCGTCGCTGCGTCGCTCGGCGTGGTCTGTATCCAGTTCTATCTTTACATGGACCAGCAGCCGCGCATGGTGCAGGAGTGGCCGCTGCTGGTGCAGGTCACGCTGGGCTATGCCGCTCTGGGCGCGATCGGCGGGCTGGCCCTGTGGTCGGTCTGGCGGCGGCACGCGGCGCGCTGGCTGATGCAGGCGCTGCTGCTGCTCGGCATCGTCGCGATGATCTGGCTGTCCCATCGCCTGTGGGTGTCGTGACCGGCTCCACGCCACCCACTCTGCCCGAATGGTT
>DATMTG010000095.1:0-2433 GCA_035565075.1 Stenotrophobium sp. | reverse complement strand
GCCGTACTCGAGGTAGGCCATGGCGCGCTTGTGGCCTTTGCTGCCGAAGAAGAAATGCGGGTCCGGGCGCAGCTGGAAAGGTTTGGCGGATAATCCGTAAAAAGACTCGTACATCGTTTGCCTCCGCGGGCTCAATACTGGACGTTAAGCGTGGCCACGACGGCATTCTCGTGGTAGTCGCGGTTGTCGAACACGCCGATGCGGCCCTTCGTGTGGCGCAGGTCGAGTGCTCCGGTGGTCCTGGTGTCGAAGCGGCTGCTCATGCCCACGCTCATCTGGCGGATGTCGTTGGTGATGCCGGTGCGCAGCGATTGCACGTTCACGCCGTACAGGGTGGCATGGGCCGAGGTCCGCGTGGACAGCCGGTAGTCGAAATTCGCGCTCGCGCCGCGCTGGTTCGTGTCTTCGTTCAGGGAACTCAGTTGCGTGGGCAGCAGCGGGCTGTCTTCCTGCTGCAGCGACAGGGCGGCCGTGCGCTCCTTGAACACCGTCAGCAGCAGGTCGCTGCGCGCCCCCTTGAACGTCACGGAACCCTGCAAGCGCTTGTTGCGCATGTAGCGGTTGCTCAGGTAATTGATGCTGTCGACGAGCGTGGGCGGCAGGCCCGTCTGCGCCATGTACGCCTGCACCATCTGCTGGCGCAGCACCGGATCCGGATACGCCCCGGCGAACAGGCGATCGAGCATCGCGGCCGTGTCGAGCGCGGCCGGCAGCAGGAATTGCGAGCGGGTCGTCGTGACGATGTCGCTGTAGGTCAGCGCCCAGACGCTGTGCTGGGTGCGGTAGCTGCCGTCGAACGAACCCGTCTTGCCGTAGTAGCGCCGGCCGAACGAGGCCGCCACCTTGGTGCGCGACGACGGTTGCCAGATGAAGCCGCCCGACCAGCTGCGGCCGCGCGTTCTTTCGGCGAGCGCGCGGTATTCGTACTTGTCATAGCCGACGGTGGAGGACAGGCTCAGGTGCGACGTCGCGTGGTACTGCACGCCCGCGAGGCTGTTCTCGGTCGAGGTATCGCCCGAGCGCTGGGCGCTCATGTCCTGGTGCGAATAATGCACGTTCCAGCCGAGATCGGGGAACGCGGGGCCGCTGGTCACGTCGAGCGCGCGCGTGGTGGCGAGGCTGTTGCCGAAGCCGCTGCCGCTGCCGCCCTCGACCGAGTCACGCGACAGGCGGGCCGTCATCGCGGCCGTCGATCCGAACTGGTGGCGCAGGTAGGGACTGATGCTCCAGGTGCTGATGTTCGTGCCGTTGCGGGCCGTGTACGAATTGTTCGGCACGGGACCGAACGCCGACACCGCCTGGCGCGAGCCGCTGGCGCTGGCGTCCACGTACAGCAATTCCTTGACGGCGATGGCCTCGGCCGACGCGTTGTAGCGGCGGTCGCTGTTGCGCATATTGGGCGTGTCGGTGTTGCTGTACGCGTATTTGCGCCATTCGGCGCTGCCGTTGAATTTCAGGCGCGGGCCGAGGCCGGTGACGCTCACGCTGGGCGCGGCTTCGCTGATGAAGCTGCCGCGCGCCTGGTCGTCGGCCTGGTTGCCCACGTTGTCGGAATACGATTCACGCACCTGGATGGCTGGCGTGACCAGCCATTGCGCCTGGCAGTCGGTCGACAGCAGCAGGGCCGCCAGCGCGAGCGGCGTGAGCCGGAGCGCGGCCACATTAGCCGTAGTGATAGTCATACGTTTCTTCGATGCCGGGGAACTCCCTGGTCTTGTTATAGATGAGATTGACGTTCGGATAACCTTCCAGCTGGTGCAGGGCTTCCTTGACGGCGTGCTGGGTCGTCGTCTGGGCTTCGACCACCATCACGATCTGCCCCATGTGCGAAGCCAGGACGCGCGATTCGCTTGTCAGCAGCAGCGGCGGCGAATCGAAGATCACGATGCGGTCCGGATAGCGGTTGGCGATCTCGTCGACCAGCGAGCTCATGGCCGAGCTGGCCAGCAGCTCGGTCGCGCGCGGCGTGCTGGTGCCGGCCGGCAGGATCGACAGGGTGTCGACGTTCGTGCGCAGCATGACGTCGGCCATGTCGAGCTTGTCGTCCAGCAGGATGTCCATCAGGCCGCGGTGCGCCGGCAGGCCGAGCGAGCGCAGCACCGACGGGCGCGCGACGTCGGCGTCGACGAGCAGCACGGTGTGGTCGAGTTCCATCGCGATGCTCATCGCCAGGTTGATCGCGCAATAGGTCTTGCCTTCGCCCGGCAGCGAGCTCGTCACCATGATCAGGTTGCCCGGCTTCTCGCCGCCGGCGCGTTCGGCGAAGGCGCGCTGCAGCAGCGGGCGCTTGATGACGCGGAAGTCTTCCAGCAGGCGCGTACGGCCGCCGGCGGCGGTGACCATGCCCAGGTCGCGCATGCGGTCCAGGTCCAGTTCGACGCGGCGGGTCGAGGATTTCTGCGCCGGGCGCGCTGCCGCGTCGGCGGCGCCGGG
>DATMTG010000094.1:0-8171 GCA_035565075.1 Stenotrophobium sp. | reverse complement strand
CGTCGTCGGCATCGCCTTCGGACATCATTTCTGAGGCATAGTGTCGGCACTAAACTCCGCGTGATGTGAACGGGGGATGTATGTCATGAAGCAAGTCTTTCGTCTGGTGCTCGTGGTGGTGCTGCTGGGTCTAGGCGCGCTGGGCTGGAGTTTCACGCCGGCCAGGCTCGAGGTCGGCGATATTCCCAAGGTGCTGCTGCCCGAATCGCATCCCCCCGCAGGCATGAGCCTGCACGCGATCGAGGCCGGCTACATGGTTTCCAACGCGGCTTTTGCCTATCGCGGCGGCAGTTTCCTCGACAGCCGCCGGTTCGGCATGGGCGGCATCCTCGTGCAGCATCCCAAGGGCACGCTGCTGTTCGACACCGGCTTTGGCAGCACCGTCGATCAGCAGTTCAAGACCATTCCCTGGCTGATGCAGGTGACCACGCACTACGTCAAGGAACCGACGGTGGCGGCGCAGCTTGCGGCGGCGCACATCCCGCTGTCGTCGATCACCGGCGTCGTATTGACGCATGCGCACTGGGATCATGTCAGCGGTCTGGTCGATCTGCCGGGCGTGCCGGTGTGGATCAACCGCGCCGAGCAGGACTTCATCCGGAACGGCGGCGACGCCACCGCGCTGATCCGCTCGATGGGCGCATTGCCGTACAAGCTCTACGCCTTCACCAGCGGCCCGTATCTCGGCTTCACCAGAAGTCTCGATGTGTTCGGCGACGGCAGCGTCGTGCTGGTGCCCGCGCCGGGACATACGCCCGGCTCGATCATCGCCTTCGTCAACACGCCCGACGGCAAGCGCTACGCGCTGGTCGGCGATCTGGTCTGGCAGACGGAAGGCATTGCGATTCCCGCCGAGCGTCCGTGGATTTCACGCATGCTGGTGGACTGGGATTCGGAAGATGTGCGCGACCTGATCGTGCAGATGCACAAACTGCAGGCCGCGATTCCCGGGCTCATCATCGTGCCCGCGCACGACCGGCGCGTGTGGGAGCGCTTGCCGCAACTGGGCAGTTGATCGTCCGGCGCCAAGGCTGCGGAAACGGCGTCAGGGCATGGCCGGTTCCTGTTGCAGCCGGATCGCTTCCGGCAGCAGCAGGGTCATGGTCGGGAACGCCATGTCGGCGCCATGCTTGGCGACGATCTCGCCGGTCTTCAGCAGCACGTCCTGCTTGACCTCCTGATACTTCGCCCAGTCGCGCGTCACGGTCATGCAGTAGAGCATGAAGTCCACAGAGTGCGGTGCGAAGGTCACAAGATTGACGAGTATCGTCTGCCGCTGATCGATTTCCTTGTGCGCCTGCAGCATCGTGCGGATCTCGTCCAGCAGCGGCCTGACCCTGGGCAGATCGTTGTAGCGCAGATTGATGGTCTCGTTGATGCGCCGGTGCGTCATGCGCGATGCGTTTTCCACCACGATATTGGTGAACACCGCGTTGGGCACATACAGCGGCCGCTTGTCGAAGGTGCGTATCTGCGTGCGCCGCCAGCCGATGTTTTCAACCACGCCTTCGATGTCCTTCTCCGGCGAGCGGATCCAGTCGCCCTGGGAGAATGGCCGGTCGAGAAAAATCGTCAGCCCACCGAAGATGTTGGCCAGCATGTCCTTCGACGCCAGGCCGATCGCCAGGCCGCCGACGCCGCCGAACGCCAGCACGCCGGAAATGCTGTAGCCCAATGTCTGCATCGCCACCAGCGTGCCGGTGATGACGAAGCTGATGTTCAACAGGCGGCCGATGGCTTCGACCGTGGTGTGGTCGATATGCTGTCCGGTTTTGCTGCGATGCTCGATGAGGTTCTTGCTGAACTCTTTCACCAGCCGTATCAGGAACCAGATGATCACCGCGATCACGCCGATGGTTCGGGCCGGCATCACCACCTCGGACAGCAGCGAGACGCCGTCGCGCACCGCAAACTGCGCGGCGATGCTCAGGCCGATCACCCAAGTCAATGCGCGCAGCGGCAGGTTGATCGCTGCGTAGATCGCATCGTCCCAGAGATTTGCTGAACGCTGTACGCGCCGGCCCATGAACAGCAGGCAGTATTTCAGCAGCAGGTTGATCGCGACCACCGCGGTCACGATCAGGAACAGCTCCAGCATCCAGCCCCAGCGTTCATGGGCGGCGGCGAATGAATCGGCGAAATTTTTGTAGAGGTTCAGCAGTGCATCCATGATTTGAATCGGATTCTGGCGGGTTAAATGCCTGCGATGCAGGCACGGCGCATGCGCACGATGCGTACATGATACCTGTATGCGACCTTCAGGTCGGCGTGCGGTTCCATCGGCGTCGTGCAGCGGCCTGTCTCAGCCGCTGGCATGGCCGGCGCGGACACGCCGGTGTCGCGCATCAATCGCCCGCAGGAAATGCCGTGTCCAGGGCCACCTTCTCCCACGCATCCAGTTCCGCCAGTTGTGCGGCGAGCTTGCTGCGGATGCGGGTCACGGCCATCTCGCCGAGCGGAAGCCGCAGCGGCGGTTTGTCGGATTCGACGACTTTGAGCATCGCGGCGGCGGCCTTTTCGGGATCGCCGGGCTGGCGGCCGCTGTAGCTTTTAAGCAGGCGCGCGGTCGCGCCGGCGGTGGCGTCGTAGGCGTCGAGCGTGCGCGCGGCCTGCGCCATCGAGCTGCCGGCCCAGTCGGTGCGAAACGGGCCGGGCTCGACGATCGTGACACGGATGCCCATCGGGGCGAGCTCCAATGCCAGCGCTTCGGAGTAGCCCTCGAGCGCGTATTTGCTGGCGTTGTAGAGGCCCAGGCCCGGCGTGCTGACGATGCCGGCGACCGAGGAGATGTTCAGGATGTGACCGCCGCCCTGCTCGCGCAGGTAGGGCAACAGTGCGCGCGTGACCCTGAGCGCGCCGAAGACGTTGGTCTCCATCTGCGCGCGCGCTTCGCTGTCGCTGACTTCCTCCACCGCGCCGAGCAGGCCGTAGCCGGCGTTGTTGACCAGCACATCGACGCGGCCGAAGGCGGCGACGGCGCGCGTGACGCCGGCGCGGACTTCAGCCTCGTCGTTCACGTCCATGCTCAGGGTCTGCACGCGGTCGGGCGCCAGCTTTTCCAGCGCGTCGAGCGTGTGCGCATCGCGTGCGGTGGCGATCAGCCGTGCGCCGGAGGCGACGACCGCCTCCGCCAGGGCGCGGCCCAGGCCACGGGAGCAACCGGTGATCAGCCAGATTTTTCCGGCGGGTGCTGCATCGTTCATGACGATTCTTCGGTGAAAATTCGATGCTGATAATGCGCCATCCTGGGAATGAGCGACAATATGCGCCGGTTTAATGAGCGTTGCAGATGCAGATAGGGCCTTATCACATCGCCGTACCGGTGGTGCTGGCGCCGATGGCCGGCGTCACCGACCGCCCGTTCCGGCAACTGTGCCGGCGGCTGGGTGCGGGCCTGGTGGTGTCGGAAATGACCGCCGCCGATGCCAGCCTGTGGCACACCGAGAAATCGCGCCTGCGCCGCGATCATGCGGGTGAGTCCGAGCCGGTCAGCGTGCAGATCGCCGGTTACGATCCGCGCATGATGGCCGATGCCGCGCGTTTCAATGTCGGGCAGGGTGCGCAGATCATCGACATCAACATGGGCTGCCCGGCGAAGAAAGTCTGCAAGGTCGATTCTGGATCGGCGCTGATGCGCGACGAAAAACTGGTCGGCGAAATCTGCGCGGCGGTGGTGCAGGCGGTGCCGGTGCCGGTGACGCTTAAAATCCGCACCGGCTGGGCGCAGGCGCATCGCAACGGCGCGACCATCGCCCGCATCGCGCAGGACAGTGGCATCGCCGCGCTGGCCGTGCATGGTCGCACCCGCGAGCAGCATTACCAGGGGGTCGCGGAGTACGACACCATCGCCGCGATCAAGCAGGCGGTGAGGATTCCGGTGCTGGCCAACGGCGACATCGACACGCCGCAGAAGGCGCGGCAGGTGCTGGATTACACCAAGGCCGATGGCGTGATGATCGGCCGCGCCGCGCAGGGGCGGCCATGGGTTTTCCGCGAGATCGCTCATTTTCTGGCGACCGGCGAACGACTGCCGCCACCGTCGCGGTTCGAGGTGCGCCACTGGCTGCTGGAGCATCTGGATGCGCTCTATGCGTTTTATGGCGAAGGCCGCGGCCTGCGCGTCGCGCGCAAGCACATACAGTGGTATTGCCAGGATCACGCCGGCAGCGCCGCGTTCTGGGCGGAGATCAATGGCGTCACCGATGCCCGGATGCAGCATGCGGCAGTGGCGGCATTCTTCGAGTCTGCAGAACAGGATTTCGCCAGCGCAGCCTGAGCGAACTTCAGGGCCAACGCGCTACCGGCTATTGTCCGTCTCGATGGCTGACAGGCGTTTCTGCAAATCCTGCGCACTGAACAGCGGCGACGAGCAGCGCTGTGCGGTGCAGATGAAAGCTGCGGGCTTGTGGAAATCCGGGTATGGCACATCCGGGTTCGGCAGCGGTCCTTCGCTGCGGTCCCACCATTCGACGCGCTTGTAGGCGCCGGGATACGAGCGCGCGATCGCAAACAGCGCGCGGGCCGTAGCATCGGACTTGGCGCCGACCACGGCGAGATGCACCGGTTCGCGGCCGAGTTCGCGATCCACCAGCAGCACCGTCGCCGCCGGGAATCGCTCGGCAATGGCCGGTGCGACCAGATAACGCAGAGCGGTCCTGGCCATCTTCTGGTCGGCGGGTTTTCCGGTGTAATAAAACAGCAGATTGGCGAATCGCGCGAGTGCCGCGTTTTCGTCACGCAGGGGTTGTGGCGCGTAACCCTTCTCATGCCGGTTCAACGCGGTGGCGTAGCCGGAGCCGCTTTTCATGGCGAAATGTGTGGCGATGAAGTGCGCGGAATCCTGCGCGTGCATCAACCATTGCCGGTCGGCGGTGACGGCGTAGAGCTGCAGGAACGCACGCGCCATTGCCAGCGTGTCGCCAAGATAAGGACCCGCCGCGTCTTTCGCATCATGGCGGAATCCGCCGCCGGGCAGACTGCGGTTGGCGAGAATCCAGTGCGCGGCCTTGAGCGCGGCCTGCAGTTCGGCGTCGTCGCCGGTGGCGGCATACAAAGTTGCGGTTGCGGCAATCGCCCAGCCGTTTTCGCGCGCATAGATGTGCGTGTCCACGCGCGGGATGCCGAGCTTGCGGCGCGCGGCATCGTCGAGTTTGAAATAGTCGGCCGAGTGTTGTCCGTCGACCAGGTCGGCATCCTGGCTGGTGTAGAACGCGCCGTCAGGACTGGTGAGAAAGTCGCGCAGATAATGGCGGATCGCCAGCGCCGCCTTCAGGTCCGCGGGATCGTGCCACTGCATCGCGGCGAGTGCGTAGATGCGCAGGTTGTTGGCCTGCATCGCCATGATTTTCTCGAAATGCGGATGCTGCCAGTCGCCGTCGGTGGAGTATTGGTAGACGCCGCCCCAGGCCGGGTCGAGCAGTGCGAGTTGCGCGGTCAGCGTCTGCCGCGCCATATGCCGAGCGGTATCATCGCCGGCCTGCGCCAGCACCAGCGCGTATTCCACCGAATCCCAGTCGAGAAATTTCTGGCTGAATCCCCAGCTGCCGTTCTTGCGGTCGTACTGGGCCAGGAAATCCTTTTCCAGGCGCGTGTGCAGGGCCGGGGTCAGCGCGCTGGCGTCGAAGCTCACCTGCGCTTGCGGCTGTATCGAGGGGCCGGGCGTCGGATCATCGACGTTGGCCTGCAGCATCGCCCGCATCTGCAGCGGCGGGATGAAACCGGAGCGCTTGACGATTTCACTGCCGTGGCTGTCGTAGACGATGGTGGCGGGCCAGCCATAATCCTCGTAGCGGTTGGACAGGTCGGGACGCGCATCCTGATCGACCTTGATCGCGATGTAGTGCTCGCGCAGCAGCTTGATCACCGCCGGATCGCTGTAGGTCTGCTGATCCATGACGTGACACCAGTGGCACCAGACCGCCTCAAGATCGAGCAGCACCAGCTTGTGTTCGCGCGCGGCCTGCGCAAAAACCTGGTTCGTCCATGGTTGCCAGGCGATGCCATCGGCGGCGCATGCCGTGCGCGCACACAGCAGGAGGGACAGCAGGGTGAAACGGAGAGTGATTCGCATGCCTGGATATACGGCACCGGGCCGCGTAAGGATGCGCGGCTGCGATCAGGCTCGCGGCGGCAATTCGATGTTACAGACCATTTCGTCCTCGACCCAGCGGCGCAGCAGTGCGGAGGCGCGAAGGGCGACGTTGGTTTCATCGTGCCATGCGAGCAGGACCTCGCAGAGTTCGGCAAAACAGGCGTGATCGAGGCAGGCAGTGAGCGCAGCCGCCTCGTCCGCCGCGACGAGGCGGTGGAACACTTCCAGGTTTTTGCGCCACACCAGGCAGTGCGCGGGTTCCGGGTTCTGCGCGAGCCGGGGAATGCGCAGCCTGCGGTCGGCAGCCTTGCGGATTTCGGCGACATTCCAGCGCAAGGGCAGGCATTGCACGGAGGCGCCGGGCACCGGCACCATGCCCGGCCACGCCGGCGGCGGAATCGCGGCAACTTCATCGATCGCTACGACCGGTTGATCCCGCGCATCGAATGCGGTCGAGATCGCCCAGTCCAGCGTCGCCATTTCCGCGAGTGCCGGTTGTGTGTTCCACCGGGAGGTCTCACGCAGAAACTGCGCGAGGCCGTCGCCGTACCAGCGCACGTTGGCGTGCGGCGAGGGATGCGATTCGATGTAGTCGCTGCAGAGCCGCTCGAATTTCTTCGCACGCGCCAGCGCGCGCAGCCCGGTGAACTCGTTGCCGAGCACTTCCAGCAGGCGCAGGCGGTAGGCCTCGGCGTAAATCTCCAGCCGCTGCTGCGCGCTGGCGCGCACATCGCCGACGATCATGTCCTGCATGTGTCCATCGCGGTGATGCACGTAGCGCTGGAACTCTTTTTGCAATCGCGACAGCGCGCTCATGCGGTGGCGCCCAGGATCGGCTCGGCGATGCGGCGCGCGTGGGCCAGTTCGCCCAGCAGTTCGGCCAGCGGTGGGATGTTGTCGTCGCGCTCGATCATGGTCGAGACCGCGCCGAAGCGGCGCACCGCCTGCGCATACAGCGCCCAGACCGGATCGATCACCGGCTCGTCGTGCGTATCGATGATGACGTTGCCGAGGTTGCGGTGGCCGGCCAGGTGAAACTGCTGCACGCGCCCGACGTTGATGCCGGCGAGATAGGCCTGCGGGTCGAAGCCGTGATTGAAACTACTGACGTAGATGTTGTTGAGGTCGAGCAGGATCAGGCAGTCGGCGCGCGCGGCCAGTTCGTCGAGGAATTCCCACTCGCTGAGCTGCGACTGGTGGTAGCTGACGTAGCTCGACACGTTTTCCAGCAGGATGCGACGGCCTAGCGTGTCCTGCACCTGGCGCACGCGCGCGGCGACATGATTGATGGCTTCCTCGGTGTAGGGCAGCGGCATCAGGTCGTGCAGATTGTTGCCGTGCACGCCGGTCCAGCACAGGTGATCGGAAATCCACGCCGGTTCGACGCGTCGTGCCAGCGATTTGAGACGGCGCAGATAATCCGGGTTCAGCGGGTCGCTGCTGCCGATCGACAGCGACACGCCATGCATCGCCAGAGGATAGCGTTCGCGGAACTGGTCGAGATAGCGCAGCGGCCGTCCGCCTTCGGCGAAATAGTTTTCGCTAAGGATTTCCAGCCAGTCGAGTGGTGGCCGCGTTTCCAGGATCGCGTCGTAATGCTCGACGCGCAGGCCGAGACCGTAGCCGAGCGGTGCCGCAATCAGAGCGCGCGAAGATGCCATCGGCGGATATTAGGACACGTCAAAAAACGACGCCCGGCCCGCTGTTGCGGACCGGGCGTCTGTCCGCAAAACCGATCAGGCCTTGGCGGCCTTCTGCGCGCTGGCGCAGGCGGCCTTGCTCGGCTGCATGGTCATGCCGTGGCCCTTGCAGGCGTTCTGGCCTTTGCAGGAATTGCTGGCGGTCTTGCACGCGCCGTGGCCCTTGCAGGCGCTGGAATTGAGACATTCCACCGAGGCATTTGTCGCACCGGCCTTGTCGGCGGCATAGACATTGCTGGCGGCAACGACGCTGAACAGGCCGGCCGCTGCGGCGGCGATGGCGATACCACTGAACTTGGTAGGCGATTTCATAAAGATTCAACTCCTCAGTTTGACGCTTGAAGCATGATGCCGGACCGCGGCACCTCCGGATGGACGTC
>DATMTG010000093.1:0-1503 GCA_035565075.1 Stenotrophobium sp. | reverse complement strand
ATAACACAATGATTGTTGCGGAGCGGCACAGCGGGTGGCACCACGCAGCGCTTCCCGCCTTGAACGCGCCGCGTCCGCGACGGTCTATGTGCTATCTTTCCGACTTCTTTTCCCGAATCAATCTCACGCTCTCCGACATGTCCATGCTCTCGCGCACCACTCTTGCCCTGGCCGCGGGCGTCATCATTGGCGCCTCCATCACCCTCACGCACGGCGTGTTCGCCGACAAGGACAAGGCGGCCGACGACCTGCCGGTCAAGGACCTGCAGACCTATGTCGAGGTGCTGAACCGCGTCAAGAGCGATTACGTCGAGCCGGTTTCCGACCAGAAGCTGATCGAGAACTCGCTGCGCGGCATGATCTCCGGTCTCGATCCGCACTCCGACTACATGGACAAGGACGAGCTCAAGGACCTGAACATCGTCACCACCGGCAAGTTCGGCGGCCTCGGCATCGAGGTGCAGATGCAGAACGGCCTGGTGCGCGTGGTCTCGCCGATCGACGACACGCCCGCCGCCAAGGCCGGCATCAAGCCCGGCGACCTCATCATCAAGATCGACAACACCGCGGTGAACGGGCTGAGCCTCAGCGACGCCGTCGACAAGATGCGCGGCGAACCCGGCAGCAAGATCACGCTGACCATCGCACGCCAGGGTCTGGACAAGCCGCTGGTGGTCGAACTGACCCGCGCCATCATCAAGGTCGCCAGCGTCAAGGGCCACATGCTCGACAACGGGCTCGGCTACATCCGCATCAGCAGCTTCACCACCGAAACCGGCGACGCGCTGGACAAGGAACTGCTCAAGCTCAAGAAGGAAGCCGGTGGCCAGCTCAAGGGCCTGGTGCTGGACCTGCGCAACAACCCCGGCGGCGTGCTCGATGCCGCGGTCAAGGTCAGCGACGATTTCATCAACAAGGGCACCATCGTCAGCATCAAGGGCCGCGACCCCGCATCGAACCACGATTTCGACGCGACGCCCGGCGACATGCTCGACGGCCGTCCGATCGTGGTGATGGTCAACGGCGGCTCGGCCTCGGCCGCGGAGATCGTCTCCGGCGCGCTGCAGGACACGCACCGCGCGGTGCTGATCGGCACGCGCACCTTCGGCAAGGGCTCGGTGCAGACCATCATGCCGCTGTCCAACGGCGGCGCGATCAAGATCACCACGGCGCGTTACTACACGCCGTCGGGCCGTTCGATCCAGGCCGAAGGCATCGAGCCGGACATCATCCTGCAGCCGCTCAAGGTCAGCAAGGACAGCGCCAGCGCCGACGGCTTCCAGATGATCAAGGAGTCCGAACTCCAGGGCAGCCTGCAGAACAACACCAAAGCGGCGACCAAGGCCGCGGCGGACGCGCAGGCCCGCGAGAAGCAGGCGCAGGACGACCAGAAGCTGGCCGAGAGCGACTACGAACTCTACGAAGCGCAGAACCTGCTCAAGGGCCTGGTCATCGCCCACGGCAACTGATTTCACGGCATCAACCAAAAGGCCCGGTACTGAC